>DASVZC010000001.1:0-15463 GCA_036391835.1 Ktedonobacterales bacterium
GTTTCCATTTCGCCGGTGTGCAGGCGGAAAATTGGTGGGGCACGTACGTCTACTATGACTCCCCACTCGTCCGCGTCGAGATCGACCGCAGCGTCGAATTTGGGGGTATCGAGTTAGAATTGATCCGTCTCGAACACGGACTTGTTCCGAAGAATTTGTACGCTTCTTGGGATGATAATGCCGTCGTAAATCATCTCTATTTCGGTCAACTCCTCCGAGAACGCGCGCCGGAACAATGGGAAGAGTTGCGGCAATACGAAGGATTGGAGAACGAACAACTCGCACGGGCGTTGCCACACTTTGCGATGGCGTTGCGGGTCGTCTGCGATGACATTCTGCGCGGCGATCTCACGCGTTTCGATCTGGCGACTGAGGAGCGTCGGCAGCGAATCGCGGAACGTGACCGCCAAATTGAAGAGAAGAAGCGCCAGCTCGAACAGCCCGAATAATCGAAATAGTCCCAAGGCAGAACGGGCGATTCCGGGCGTTCTTCCCCCTCGCACTCATCCTCTACACATCGGCTCGATGTATATGCTACAGTACCGAGCACGGAGCGTTCCGTGCTTGCAGCATCTCTGCGCACTGTTTGCGTAGCGTAGTCCCCTGTATAACGGCCCCCGACTCGGCCAGTCGCCTGATAGTCGTCGCTCGATGGAGCGCGATCACGTATCAGCGGAAGCGTTGGCGTCCTTCTGTCGTCGGACTCTTGCCGGGACAGAGCGAGTTGTGATGTCCTCTGGCGCCGCAGGTGCGGCAATCAGCTAACGCTGCCACGACCCAAGGCGTATGGAGCGCGGCTGTACATACCGCCCGCCTCCACTTCGCAGCGCTCCAACTGAACCATCAACGTTGATCGTTCCTGTAGCGTGTCTGCTGTGGCTCCAGCCACCATGACGTCCGCTCGCGGCCACTGTCGCCGGGGCGAGGATGTCCCTCCAAGTGGTTCTCTAATGCCCGCGCGCCTCCCTACGGCAGATTGGCGTATGTAGCGGCGTGTCAGGCCAGATGAGGAAGGACGAGGATGAAGCAGCCAATTCGGGTCACTGTCAATGGAGAGGCGCACGCCAGTGAGGTCGAGCCTCGCACACTGCTGGTGACGTATCTGCGCGAACATCTGGATCTGACGGGCACACACATCGGCTGTGACACCGGCCAGTGTGGCGCCTGCACGGTCATGCTAGATGGCGAGCCGGTCAAGAGTTGCATGGTGCTGGCCGTACAGGCGGATGGCGCGAAGGTCACGACCGTAGAAGGTCTGGCGCGCGACGGCAAATACCATCCTATTCAGACAGCTTTCTGGGAGAAGCATGGCCTGCAGTGCGGCTTCTGCACCCCAGGCATGATGGTAGCGGCTGCCAGTCTATTGGAGCGCAACCCTGACCCCAGCGACGCGGAGATTCGCGAGCAGTTAGAGGGTAACCTCTGCCGCTGCACGGGCTACCAGAATATCGTCGCGGCGGTGCGCTCTGCCGCTGAAGAGATGCGTACAGGCGTCGCCCAGCCCGCGCCCGCGCGTGCCATGGGTGGAGAGGAGCGCTAGCCATGTCGGTTACCCGCATGTTTGGCGCTTCCGTGAAGCGCCGCGAAGACCCACGCCTCATCACTGGCCAGGGCATGTTCACCGACGATTTCAAGTTGCAGGGCATGGCGCAGATGACCATCTTGCGCAGCCCGTACGCTCATGCGCGCATCAAGAGCATCGACACCTCGAAGGCCAAAGCGCATCCCGGCGTCTACGGTGTCTTTACCGCGAAAGACCTGGAGGGGATGGTCGGGCCGATGCCCTGCGCATGGCTCATTCCTGACTCCGACCTCAAGGTGCCGACCTATACCGCGCTGGCCACCGACAAAGTGCGCTTCGTCGGTGACGCGGTGGCGATAGTCGTCGCCCAAGACTCGTACACCGCCGATGATGCGCTAGACCTGATCGAGGTGGATTACGAAGAGTTGCCCGCCGTCGTCAATCAGGAAGATGCGCTCAAGCCGGGCGCGCCGCAGTTGTATGACAGCGTGCCGGGCAATCTGGCGTTCCACTGGAAATTCGCCACGGGCGACGCCGACGCCGCAATGTCATCCGCTGAAGTGCGCATCAAGCATCGCTTCGTGCAGCAGCGGCTTGTGCCGAACGCGATGGAGCCGCGCAGCAGTGTCGCGGATTGGAACGATGGCGCGGGTGAACTCACCTTCTACAACACGACGCAGAATCCGCATATCATCCGTTTCCAGATTGCTGTCACGACGGGCATCCCCGAGCATAAGATTCGCGTGATCGCGCGCGATGTGGGCGGCGGCTTCGGCAGCAAGATTCCGTATTATGCGGGCGATGCGCTGACCATCTTCGCCTCACGCAAACTCAAGCGTCCCGTCCGCTGGACAGAGGATCGCCGCGAGAACTTCGTGGCGACCATCCACGGGCGCGACATGATCATCGACGCTGAGTTGTCGGCGACACGCGACGGCAAGATGACCGGCCTGCGAGTCATCAATCACGCCAATATGGGCGCCTATCTGTCGATGGCTGCGCCTGGCGTGCCGACATGGCTCTTCGCGCTGATCGTGCCGGGGTGCTATGCCATCCCCAACTACAAGTGTGACGTCTACGGCTCGCTGACCAACACCACCGCGACGGATGCTTATCGCGGCGCAGGTCGGCCTGAGGCGGCGTTCCTGATCGAGCGGATGACCGATCTGCTCGCTGGCGAATTGCACATGGACCCTGTGGAGGTGCGGCGCAAGAACTTCATTCCCGCTAGCTCCTTCCCGTACACGTCGGCGGGCGCGCTGACCTATGACAGCGGCGACTATGACAAGACCCTCGATCTCGCCTTGAAGATGGTGGATTACGAAGGTTTCCGCAAGGAGCAGGCTGAGGCTCGCCAACATGGTAAGCATCTCGGCATCGGTCTTTCCACCTACGTGGAAGTCTGTGGCCTGGCTCCTTCGAAGGCGGCAGGGGCAATGGGCTTCCAGGGCGGCTTGTGGGAGCCAGCGACTGTGCGCGTGCTCGCGACTGGCAAGGTGATCGTGCTGACGGGCACGAGTCCGCATGGCCAAGGTGAGGAGACGACGTTCGCGCAACTCGTCTCCGAAGAGTTGGGTGTGCCAGTGGAGGATATCGACGTGCTCCACGGTGATACCGCATCCATCCCTATGGGCTGGGGCACCTACGGCAGCCGCACCACAGCGGTCGGTGGCACAGCTATCCTCAAGGCGACCCACAAGGTTGTCGACAAGGCCAAGCGGCTAGCGGCGCACCTGCTCGAAGCGAATGTCGAGGACATCACCCACGATCATGGCCGCTACTACGTGGCTGGCAGCCCCAACAAGGTCAAGACCATTCAGGACATCGCCCTGATGGCGAACGTGGCTTGGGATATGCCAGAGGGCATGCCGCCCGGCCTGGAGGAAAACCACTTCCACGACCCAACCAACTTTACCTATCCATTTGGCGCGCACATCTGCGTGGTCGAGGTTGATGAAGAAACCGGCGAGACGAAGATTCTCCGCTATATCGCGGTGGATGATGTGGGCAGGGTCATCAACCCGATGATCGTGGATGGGCAGGTGCATGGCGGCGTCGTGCAGGGCATTGGCCAGGCGCTCTATGAGCATGCGATCTATGACGAGCGCGGTAACTTCGTCACCGGCAGCATGCTCGACTACACCGTGCCAAATGCGACGCAGGCGCCATTCATTGAGACTGCCCGCACAGAGACCCCCTGCCCGCACAATCTCACGGGCGTGAAGGGTGTCGGCGAAACGGGCACCATCGCATCGACGCAGGCGGTGGTCAATGCGGTCTGCGACGCGCTCTCGCCGCTGGGAATCAAGAGTATCGACATGCCGTTGACGCCAGAGCGGGTCTGGCGGGCGATTCAGGCGGCCCGCGCAGGCGGGACGACAGGAAATTAGCCCACTCGCGCTCATGGTATTCACATGCAGCGATGCAGAGGAGCATCGTAAAGGAGAGAATACGGCATGTTTCCCGCGACGTTTGAGTATGCCGCTCCCGCGACGTTGAGCGAGGCGCTCACGTTGTTGGCGAAAGGTGGCGATGTGAAGGCGCTCGCCGGTGGGCAGAGCCTGTTGCCACTCATGAAACTCCGTCTCGCCGCGCCTGTGGGGATCGTTGATCTCCGGAACGTCGGCGAATTGAAGGGCATCCGTGAGGATGGAAATGGCGTCATCATCGGCGCGATGACCTCCTATTTCCGGGCGCTCCAGTCACCTATCGTCCAGAAGAAATCACCGCTGCTGATCGAGACACTCAGCCAGGTGGCCGATCCGCAGGTGCGGTCGCGCGGCACGATTGGTGGTAGCCTAGCGCACGCCGACCCAGCGGGCGATTTGCCTGCCACAGCGCTCGTTCTCAACGCGCGCGTGCATGTGGCTGGCTCGAAGGGCGAGCGCGATGTCTCAGTCCACGACTTCTTTGTCGACATGCTGACGACCTCGCTCGAAGCCGACGAACTGGTGACCTGGGTGCGCTTCGACGCGACTGACACGCCGCACACTGGAACGGCGTATCTGAAGCATCGCCATCCCGCCAGCGGTTATGCGGTGGTCGGCGTGGCAGCGCTGGTCCGGCTCGATGACCAGGGGAACTGCGCCGATGCACGCGTCGCCATCACGGGCGCTGGCTCTCACGCGCAGCGCGCGACAACGGTGGAGCAGGCGCTGATGGGCAAACACTTCGAGTCGGTGGCGTCGGCTGCAAGCGAACACGCCGCTACTGGCCTCGATCTGCTCAGCGACGCCTATGCTTCGGCGGAGTATCGCGGTCATCTGACGCGCGTGCTGACGTTACGCGCGCTGCATCAGGCTGTAACGAAAGCGCGCGGATAGATCGGCGCCTCGCGTGGCCTTGCTTGCCAGCCCAGCGTTTCACTTCGGTGGCGCTGGGCTGGTCTGTGCCGTGGGCAGCGCGTGACAAGCGATCGATAGCCATGATAAACTGGCGGCGCTGAACGACAGCCGGTGCAGCGACGATCATGTACGGGGCGACGTCAGCAATGTGTGGTGGGACGCGGACGTGGACTGTGGGGGGTGGATGGAAGGTGGGTGGAAGTGGCTCGACGCGCATTGTCCTCGAGAGGCGCTCGTGTGGCGCTCCTGAGCATACTGGTGTTTGCATGGTGCGCCTGGCTCATTATCATGGGCTTTATGGCGCAACTCGACGCTGGTCATCCCTTTGATTTTGAGGCGTATTATGCAGCCGCGGAGTCCCTGCGCTTCGACTCACATGCCAGCATTTACTCGGTGGCCACACTGATTCACACGGCGCATCAGTACGGTGAGTGTGTACCTTATGCGCCACTGGCGTATGTGTACCCACCCTTGCTGGCGATTCTGTTGGAGCCGCTGACACTCCTTCCATGCGGTAGCGCCTCCGTGATCTGGCTGGTGGTGAATGCCGTGCTGTGGGCGGGCGCTACCTGGCTGTTGGCATTGGTGGTCGCTGGCCGTTGGCCTGGCCATCGGTTGCTGGCGATCACACTGACATCGCTACTATCGTTTTGCTTTGTGCAGGCATATGGTGGACTCTTTCTCGGCCAGGCGCACATCGTCTTGTTGTTCATGCTGGCGCTAGCGATGTGGCTGGCCGAGCGCAATTATCCCTGGTTGACGGGTGCTTCGCTGGCGCTTGGCGCGGCCATCAAGTTCTTTCCCGCCGGAATCGTGCTCTATTTTCTTCTGCGAAGACGTTTCCGCGTTGTGGGGGGCGCCATGCTTGCTGGTGGCTGCCTGATACTGCTCATGCTTGCGGCGACGAGCGCTACAACGCTGTTCGCCAGCCCGCGAGCGGCATTCATCTCTGTGACCGATCAGACGGGGCCGGGATTGAATGAGTCCCTTGTTGTCACACTTCCGCACTTCGGTTCTCTGGTAGCGATGCTGGCCGCAGCGATCTTTCTGGTCGTCGTCGCGATGCGCCGCGGAGATGATTTGCCTGGCATAGGCTGGACGCTCTGCACCGTCGTGTTGATGTCGCCCATCGTCTGGTCGTTCTATCTTGTCTGGCTGATGCCAGCGTTTTGCGCCTGCCTTGCCACACTCGGGCCGCAGCGGAGGTATGACGCCCGCATGCAGGCGTCGCGAATGACGCTCGTATTGCTCTATGTCGTGATCGCATTCCCGCTGTGGCAGCCGCTGCGCCCGTTCGCCACCCTGGCGCTGTGGGGGCTGATGGGCGCGCTCTACTGGCAGTCTGGCGTAGGAGCGTCTGTAGAAAGCGCCCCTGCGCCTGCGGTAGCGGTGGGTCAACGTCTCTAGAGGTTAGCGTCGTTAGAAAGCCGCTCCCTGGCCCACTTCCTCGTGTTGCGGCTCGTGGGTCGCGCTGCTCCGTCCAGCGCGGCGGGCCAGCAGAATCGCCAGCGCCAGGGCTGCCGCCTGCGCGCCCGCGCCGACGAAGAAGGGCAGACGTAGCGAGAGGCTCGCCAGCCCACCGCCGATCAGCGGGCCGAGGAACCATGAGAACTGCGACGGCATCAACGAGAAGTTGAGGATGCTGGCGCGGCGTTCCAGCGGCGCGAGGAGCGCAAGCAGCGCTACCACTGTCGTGCCCAACCCGCCCATGAAGAGGCCAATCCATACGATGGACACCTGCAGCGGGAAGAGAGTTGGCGCGAGCCCTTCCGCCGCGATTCCCAGCGTCATCGCCAGCGTGACGATCGGCAAGATGCGCCAGCGTCCCATGCTATCACCAAGACGTCCCCACAATGGCGTCATGATCGCCATGGCGATGCCAGAAGCGGTCAGCGTGGCGCCAATCATTGAAGGCAACTGGCTGATTGGGCCGCGGTAGAGATGCTGTAGCAGGAGCGGCAGGAACTGCTGATAGATCGAGATGCCAAGCATGGCGAGAAAGTAGAGCCCGAACAGGTTGACGATGACGCGCGACGAGAAAATGTCATCCACCGCACGGCGTAGGAGTGTTCCAACGGGCGTCTGCCCTGCGCCGGATGGTCGGTGCTCGCGTACGATCAGCGTCATCACCACGCCGATGAGGGCGGAGGCTATTGCGTCGCCGAAGAGCAGCGGTCGGATGCCGAATGTCTGCGCCACGTAGCCACCGATGAGCGGGCCAACGGATGAGCCGATGGGGAAGCCCGCGCTGACGACACCGACCGCTAGCCCAAGTCGCTTTCGTGGCGTGATGTCTGCCATGAGCGCGAGCATGACGCCTGTGTTGCCAAAGACGAAGCCGCCGAGCAGTTGCGCTACCGCCAGATACCAGACGTTCGGGCTAAGCGCCGCCAGCGAGAAGATGACGCCTTCGACGTAGGCGCTGCGAACGATAATCAGCTTGCGATTGTAGCGATCAGCCCAGGCTCCCCAGAAAGGCAACAGCGGCAGGCCGATCACGAAGCCGATGGACGCAAGGACGCCCGTCCAGATGGCGAGTTGGTTGGCTGGAACGCCGAGTTGCTGCAAGAACAGCGGACGGAAGGCGTTCAAATGGCCGAACGCCTGCGACTCGATGACGCCCGCGAGCGTGAATACAATGAGCAGTACCCGCCAGTCGTTGGCTCGGGGCGCTGATGTTTCCTGTGTGTTTCGCGATTGTGAAGTGGGTGTGGTGGAGGCTGGATGAGACATGCCGGGGTATGAGTCGCTTTCTATGTAGGTGTCGCCATTGTCACGCGTATGCGACTGTATCTTCGCGCCTGCAGCCAGAACCGAGCTAGCCACATCTGTATCATAGTCTTATCGATGGGCGCGTGGCGAGGCGCCGCGCTCATGCGAGTTGGGGCGTGAGTCGCCGTCGCTGCGCAAGGAATGGGCGCTCGATGAGCTGGTAGGACAGGTACGCGACTGGAATCGCCACGAAGAAACCAACGGCGACTAACATCGCGATGCGCAGAGACTCCGGCGCGCGAAGGGCATACGGAGCGGCGAACGTCAGGATGGGCAGATGCCAGAGGTACAGGCTGTAGGAGATGAATCCTACAAAACGCAACGGCGCCGCCTCGAAGGCCGCACGGAGCCAGCGTGGCGACCAGAGCGCGCCGAGCACGAGCGCCGCGTAGGGCAGTCCGGCGACCAAGGGGGCGCAGATCACCCGCAGATTACCAGCGCTCATGAAGAGAAAATAGGGCGGCGTCAGGATGTCCTGATGCAACTGGACCTGCGCCAGCAGGACGATGGCGACCAGCGCCAACGCGATCAGCAATGGGCCAATCCAGCGCAGGCTCCGTCGCAATCTACGGCTCTCTTCCTGCGCGGCCAGGTAGAGGACGCTGCAGAGCATCCCCAGCGCGAAGACCTCCAGGTATTTTCCCTGTATGCCCAGTGTTGCGTGCACAAAGAGGGTCGCTAGCGCGCCTATCACGCCGGGATGACGCGCGAAATGACCCTGGATATAGGCGTCGCCTGAGCGCAACGCCAGCGCGCCGATGAGCATCGCCAGCACGCCGCCAATTATCCGCTTGCGCGACCCTGTCTGCCCGACAACCTTCGCGATGATCCAAGCCATGATCGGTAGCGCGAGGTAGAACTGCGCCTCAACCGCGAGCGACCAGAAGGGACCCTCGATAGCCCGGTTCATCACTGCTACATCGTCGTGCAGCATCAGAAGATGCATTCCAACGTTCGCGAGTCCGGCGGGCGACACAAGGGAGGTGAACTGGACCAGCGAGAGGATGGCGAGGCAGGCCCAATACGCTGGCAGAATACGCAGCGCACGCCGCTGGAAAAAACGCCGCGCCGATGGCAGCGGGCGCCCCGCGAGCATGGCGCGGGCATAGGGCATGAAGAGCAGGAATCCAGACAGGACAAAGAACAGATGCACGCCACTCTGCCCGTAATTCCACAGGGCGGTGATGTCAATACCAGCGACGACGACGCTGCGGCTCACCAGATAGTAGGCGTGAAAGAGCATTACGCTCAGTGCGGCGATGGCGCGCAGTCCATCAATGGAGGCAATCTCGCCGGGTCCGCTATCCAGTGGAAGCAGCGCAACGCGCCATTGGGAGCGCGAGACAGTGTCACGCGGCGCCAATGCTGCGATAGAACCCATGAGCGATGAACCTTTCGCGCTGGCCAGATGGATAGAATGGTCGAGCCAATGCGCGTCATCTGCCCTGTGTTCATTGACGTTGCGCTGCGGCGCGCATAACGAGCATGTGACCTGCACGCCATGCGGCTCACGGTCGCGCAGGCAAATTCGCCGCATACTCGCGGGAGGTCAGTAACTGGTGCGACAATCAGGTTATCATGCGCGTCCTAGTATGTGACAGGATTCACGCATACAAGCTTGACGTATGGGCGCGCCAGCGCGATATGGACAACGGTTTCCGGGTGGTAGATAGAACAGGCGGAAGATGTCAATGGTGGCAGTAGAAAGCGAACAAGAACTCCACCGCAGCGAACTCTACATCAATCGCGAGATTGCGGCGATTGCGTTCATTCGCCGTGTGCTTGAAGAGGCGCAGTCCCATCGGCATCCTCTGCTGGAGCAGGTGAAGTTCATCAGCTTTGTCAGCACGCAGATGGATGAATTTCTGATGGTGCGTATGGCTGGCCTGCACGATCAACTCTCCGCCAGTGTCCACACCCACGGCCCGGACGGCCTGACCCCCGAGGAGCAAATCGCCGCATTGCGACCGCTCATCAAAGATATCATGTTCGAACAGCGGCGCACGTATTACGGCGATATTTTGCCACGCCTGACGGACGCAGGCATCCAACTTCTGAATTATTCTGAGTTGACCCAGGAGCAACGCGAGGAAGCGGCCACCTACTTCCAACGCGAAGTGTTCCCTGTGCTTACCCCGCTGGGTGTGGACCGCAGCCACCCGTTTCCGCTCATCTCCAGCCGCAGCCTGAATCTCGCGGTGACCTTGCGCGATCCGCTGGCGGGCCAACTGTTCGCGCGACTGAAAGCGCCGCCAACCCTGCGGCGGCTCGCGCCTGTCACCCCGGCGGGACGAGATCGACGGCGCAATGCTCCCAAGCGCGTCGCCTTCGTCTGGCTGGAGCAACTTATTGCGGCGCACCTCGACCAACTCTTCCCCGGCATGGAAATCATCGCGGCGCATCCGTTCCGTGTGCTGCGCGACGCCGATATTGAGATTCAGGTGGATGAGGCGGGCGACCTGCTGGCCACCGTCGAACAGGGGGTGCGGCAGCGACGCTTTGGTTCGGTCGTCGCGTTGCTCACCCAGGCGGATACGCCCGAGTCGGTGCGCGATGTGCTGGTGGACAACCTCGAGATGAATACGCAAGACGTCTTTGATCTGGAGAGCCCGCTCGGGATGAGCGACCTGATGGAACTCTATGACCTCGATCGCCCAGACCTGAAAGACCGTCCCATTCTGTCGCATACACCAGCCGAACTACGCCGTTCCAGTGGACTCTTTGCGGCGATCCAGCATGGCGATATCCTGCTGCATCATCCCTACGATTCGTTTAGCAGCGTGACGGACTTCATCGAAACGGCGGCGCGTGATCCGCAGGTGCTTGCGATCAAGCAGACCCTCTATCGTGTCGGCAGCAACTCGCCGATTGTGGCGGCGCTGCTCGAAGCGGTGGAGGCGGGCAAGCAGGTCGCGGTGATGGTGGAACTGAAAGCGCGCTTCGACGAGGAGAATAACATCGAGTGGGCGCGCATGCTAGAGCGAGCGGGTGTACATGTCGTCTATGGGCAAGTGGAACTCAAGACGCACGCGAAGGTGGCGCTAGTCGTGCGCCGCGAGAGTGGCGGGTTGCGCCGATACGCGCACCTGGGCACGGGCAACTACAACGCCTCCACCGCGCGCGCCTACGAAGACTATGCGCTGCTCACCTGTCGGCCTGATATCGCTGAAGATGTGTCGAATCTCTTTAATATGCTGACAGGCTTCGCGCGCGGTATCAACTATCAGAAGTTGTTGGTCGCGCCGACGACGTTACGCGCATCGCTGATGCAGCGCATCGAACGTGAGATCGAGCGCACGCGCGCGGGCGCTCCCGGTCGCCTGATCTTCAAGATCAACGCCCTTGTAGACAAGGATTTCATCCACGCGCTCTACCGCGCTTCGCAGGCAGGTGTGGAGATCGATCTGCTGGTGCGCGGCATCTGCTGCCTGCGCCCAGGTATTCCAGGGGTGAGCGAGCGTATCCGTGTGACGAGCCTGGTAGGTCGTTTCCTGGAGCATAGTCGCATCTACTACTTCGCCAATGGTGGCGTCGAGGGTGAAGACGAAGTATTGCTGGGTAGCGCGGACCTCATGCCGCGCAATCTCGACCATCGCGTCGAAGTCTTGTTCCCAGTGGAAGATCCGGCGTTGCGCGCACAGTTCAGCCGATTTGCATTGCCCGCGTACATGCGTGACACAGCCAATGCACGTCGCCTTCTGCCCGATGGTAGCTATAAGCGCATCAAACCAGCGAAAGGCGAGCAATCGTTTGATGTGCAGCAGTGGTTTGCGCGGCAAGCGCCCGATCTGCTGGATGAGCTCATCGTCGAGGCTCCACGCCCCAGCCCACTTACGAGCATTTGATAGAGATTTCGATGTGGGGCGACCTCACCCCTGGCCCCTGCTCCGCTCGCTCACGGGGTCCCCTTCCACAGGGAGAGGGGATGTGGTTTAGCGTTGGAGCACTATCCGCGCCGAATACCAAACGCGCCTGCTCCCCTCTCCTGTGGGAGAGGGGCTGGGTGTGAGGTCCGACGCCACACTGAGCCTCTAGTGTTAGCTATTCAACGATGTCTCGACGGCGTAACGCCACGTAGCTGAGGCCGATGAAGACCACGACATACGCGAGTGAAACGAGGAGCGCATGGGTCAAACTGATGTTCGCTGTGCTCGTTTCAATGATGTAGGACGTGCGGCCAGCGTATGATTCCAGGGCGCTCATATTGGCGCCGAGGAAGTAGTACGGTACCTGACCAAGGGTATGGAGTGTCGGCGAACTGTAGGGTCCGCCCAGCCCGAGAAGAATGCCGCTCGCGATCACTTCCACGACGATGAACACCAGTGGCCCCGCGATGGCTCCCGCTACCGAGCGCGAGAGTGTGCCAATGCACACTGAGATGAGCGCATAGGCGAAGAGATTGAATGCCAGCGCCAGCCAGTAGATGAAGATTTGGAGCAGGCCCGCGCCCGAGAACGCGACGGAATCGCCCGACACTCCAGAAATGGCGCTCAGGAACGCCGTCCCCAGGCCGAGAACGATGAACACGCCGCAGACGGCGACAGCTATCAGCGCGAGCGCTACGATCTGCGCCCCAAGCAGTTGGCCGCGCCCCACACCACGCGCGAAGGAGAGGCGCAGCGTGTTATAGCTATATTCCGAGCCAATCAGCGCGCCCGTCAGCACGATGAACAACAACACGCCAACATGGGCGACATAGCTGCCACTCACACCGACCGAGCCGGGGAACGTGAGCCCGTGAGATGGGCCGGGCGCGCCATTGTACATGATCATGCTCTGGTAGACGATGAACTGTATGAGCACGAAGATGGTATAGGCTACCAGCAGTAAACTGGAGAGGGTAATGACCATGCCACGCCGACGCCATGCAAGGAAGAGTTCCCAGCGCACCAGTCGAGCGAATTGATTGAATGCGTTCGTGTCAGGTGTCGGCGCGACTGGGGCGGATGACGCGGCGCTTGTAGGTGGAACAGTGGTGGTCATGCCCGGCCTCCTTGCGACTCCGGCTCACTGGCCGTGGCGACGGCTTCGGTTGACTGTTCGACAGCGAGCCCATGTTCCAGGCTATAGGCCGGAGCCGTATGCGGCCCAGCGGAGCCACCAGTGAGCGCTAGGAAATACTGTTCGAGGCTGGCCTCATACCGCCGCACCTCGGCAGGAATGACGCCAGCGCCCACCAGCAGCGCATTCAGTTCAGAGGAGCGCTCGTGGGGCGCGCTGACGAGCAATTGCCAGCCCGCGGGCGCTGTCGCGTCGAACCGGGTGTAGCTCGCGTTTGGCGCCCATGGCAGGTTCGCTTGATGCAGCGCCTGGGCGGCTCGCTGCGCTCCGTCGGCCTGCGCGAAACTCAGCAGGACACCGCGGCCCGCGCTCAGCAGGTCGTTGACGTTGCCCTGTGCGATCAGCCGCCCTGACTGGATGATGGCGACGCGCGTGCAGACCTGCTGCACTTCGTGGAGTAGGTGGCTGGAGAGCAGGACGGTGACGCCACGCCGCGCGAGGTCGCCAATCAGGGCGCGTACCTCACTGATGCCAGCGGGGTCGAGTCCATTGGTCGGCTCATCGAGGATGACGAGTTCGGGGTCGGTGAGCAGCGCCGCCGCGATACCAAGCCGCTGCTTCATTCCCAGCGAATACTTGCGGTATGCGTCATTCGCTCGCGGCGCCAGGCTCACCTGATCGAGCGCCCACTGGATGCGAGCGCGTGTCTCGGGTGTGTCGCTCAGCCCGGCGAAGGTAGCGATGCCACCGAGATTTTCGCGCGCATTCAGGTAGGGGTAGAAGGTCGGCTGCTCGACGACGGCTCCGATGCGCCGCAGCGCTGTCTGACGCCATCCCGGGCTCGCGCTGTCGCGTCCGAAGAGATGAATTGCGCCGCTCGTCGGCCAGATCAGGCCCAGTAGCATGCGCAGGGTGGTTGTCTTGCCCGAGCCGTTCGGCCCCAACAGCGCGAAGACGTCGCCGCGACGCACTTCGAGCGAGAGCTTCGCCACTGCTTCGCGATTGCCAAAGTGTTTCGTCAGCCCGTCCGTTTGCAAGATGACCTGGGGCTGCGACGCTACCTGCGTGGGCGCTGAGGGCGCCGCCATCGTCGTCATCGTGTCCTCACTCACCTCTCTGCGTCGCGCTCTCAGTCCACCTCTTGTGCCGTCTCCGTGCGCGCGCTTCCAAGGCGAGTATAGGGGCGAGTGGCGCTACGGTCAATGACAAGCGGAGGCAGTATCACCCCACTATTGATGCTGCGCCGCCTGTTTGACGGCATATGCGACCTATGCTAAGGTAACGTAGGTTCCAAGCGCTTTGCGATGGCTATGTTCAGATCTTTCATCAGACGCATTGGAACGAGCTATATTTCTCATTTTCAAGCATTCGATCGGCTAGCGCAGAACTACGCAGGCGAGCGGAACCATTTCCGCCCACGCGCTCGCGCATCGGGAGGGACGACAGGGTGAGCGTAGACATTTCACAGTTGACCGCGAACCTCGACCCGCAAAGCCGGGAAGCGGTCAAGACGCAGTATGAGGAGCGAGCTGTCAGCCCGACAGCGACCTTCCTGTTGTGCTTCTTCCTGGGCTCCACGGGCGCCCACCGCTTCTATCTTCGCGAGTGGCGGCCCGCGTTTGCGCACCTGGGAGTGTTCGTGCTGGGCGCTGCGGCGCTGGTGGCGGGGCTGGTGCAGACGGCGCCTGTGACGCAGGCGTCACTCTCGGGACACCCTGTGGGCGTGGCGCTCGATGTGATCGGCATCGTGATCTTATTGGTGGCGCTCATCTGGGAAATCATTGATCTCGGGCGCATCGATCATCAGGTGTATCACCGCAATCTGTTGCTTGCGGAAGGCATCATCGCCGGGACACTCCTGGCAGATCACTCGGTCATCGCGCAGGCGCAGGAGCGCGTCAGTGAGGTTCTGCATCACCCCGTCGCTCCAGTCGCGGCGACTGCGGCAGCTGCTGTGGGTGTCATCACGGCGGAACATGTCGCGGACGCCCGCGCACTGGCTGAAGAAAGCACAGGGCGCGCAGGGGTCTCGTACCATGAGCTGTCGCAGTTCAACGTGAGCGGCGAGCCGGAGGGTGTAGACCAGGCCGAGGCAGCGCATCAGGGGAACTGGACGGAGACGACGACCACGAGCGAGTCAGCATCTGATGAGGCGAGCGACGCGCCAATGGTCGTAGACGAAACGACCACACGCATGCATCTCGAAGATGGCGCGCATACGACTGATAGCTACGAGGTCGAACGCTACAGCCATCCCAGCGCTGGCGAGATCGCTGGCCTTGGCGCCGCTGGCCTTGGCGCTGCCGCATTGGGCGCTAGCATGTATGAATCCGAGCATCACGCGGGCTTCGACGAGCCTACCCAGCCGGACGCGATGGCGGCCTCCGCAGAGCCCGTCGAAGCGCCGCAGTCATCAGCGTATGAGGACACTTCAGACTTTGAGGATATGGGCGACGTGACTGACGCCTTTCTCCCTGCGGTGATAGCTCCCGCCGCCGATGTCGCGGAACTCGACTCCAGCCCGGCGTACGTCCAGTTGCCGGAGGAAGAGCCCGCCGCGTACGACTACGGTCGGGCCGCCGAACCCGCAGCCGCCGAGGCTCCGCTCTATCTCATCCCAGAGGAAGAAACCGCGCCAGCCTCACCTGAACCCTCGACCTATGCGCCGATATACGATCCGTCCCAGGAGCAGGAGCCAGTGGCCGAGCCTGCGCATCACGATGACCTGGCCGCCGTCGCTGGCGTTGCCGGGCTCGCTGGCGCTGGAGCGCTGGGCGCAGAAGCGTATGCCCATGAGCACGCTGCGGAACCAGTCGCGGAGCAT
>DASVZC010000002.1:0-14485 GCA_036391835.1 Ktedonobacterales bacterium
AACCAGCCAAAACGGTAGCCGCCATCTGACAGCACCTTCAGATTCTCGGCCAGATAGCCCGCGAAGAAGACGACCAGGCAGATTTTGAAGACCTCGGACGGCTGGAACGAGAGCGCGCCGCCACCTATGCTCAGCACGTCGCGGCTCGGAGCATTCGGGTTGAAACCGCCCGCGTGCGCGAGCGTAATGCCGACCAGCAGCGCGCCAATGATCGCCCATGTATAGGGATAGTCGCGCAGCCAGCGCATGTCGCGCGTAGCCCAGACTGTCACCACGCACAGACCTAGCCCCGCGATGACAAACACCAACTGCTTCGAACCCAGCGAGTTCTGGCCCAGGTCTGGCCCCAGGCGTATCGCCATCAGCACGCCGATGCTGGAGAGCATCCCAGCGATTGGCAGCAGCGTCTGATCGCAATCCGGCGCGACGAAGATCAGCGCGAAGTGCGCCAGCAGCAGCGCCAGCAGCAGACCAATCACCGGCATAAATGCGTCCAGCGGCGGCAGTGTCTTCGAGCTCAAATTGATATGCTGGCCGGTCACGACCAGCAACGTTAGCAGACCCAGCAGCATGAACAGCGCAGGGAAGAGCAGCAGCCACAGTTCCGTCCAGCGGTAGTTGCGCGGGCCATTGTCCAGGTTGGCCCACCAGCGACGCGACGGCGTCGCCGGCATCTTGCCCGTGTTCCCGCTCGATGGGATTGCGTTTGTCATGTCTACCCTCGCCTGCCACTCGGGCGGCCACGCCACACAGGCCGCGCCGCATCCTTCAGCATTCCGCCAGCGCGCCAACAGCGCGCCTTCAGCAGTCGGCTATGTCGTGAACTTGAAGCGTGTATCGCCAATCTGCAAGATCGAGCCTGGGCTCACCGCGACAGGAGCGACCACCTTGCGCCCATCCACAAATGCCCCGTTGCGGCTCTGCAAATCTTCCACCCAGAGCGAGCCATCGCGATAGATGATGCGCGCGTGCTCGGTAGAAACAAAGCCACTATCGATCGGCACGCTGTTCGTCGCCGCGCGGCCAAGCGTGGTAATCGGCTCGATATCGAACTCCGCGCCATTCTGGAGCGGGGCCGAACCCGGGTCGATCACGATGAGATGACCGACAACCTCACGCACATGCGTCTGGCCACGCGCCGCCGCTTTGACTTCCTGGCGCAGTTCGCGTCGCGCCACAAAGACCACCTGCAGCACGGCGAGATAGAGCACCACGACCAGCCCGATGCGTAAGGCAAGCAGCGCCTGATAGTCCATTCGCTCAACTACCTCCGCTGGAAGATGAATTCATAGCCACAAACAGATAGAATATCGCGGTCTTGCAGCGCCACTGGACGCGTCACCCGCGCGCCGTTCACCTGCACGCCGTTGACACTGCCCAGGTCGTGCAACACGAACTGCCCACGCTCGAACTTGACCTCCGCGTGGAAGCGCGAGACCCGCCGCTCATTCACGATGATATCGTTGGTATTATGACGTCCAATGCGAATCAACTGGCGATCCAGACGCATCGGCTGGCCACGCGACGGCTGCAACAACGTTAGCCAGGCGGGCGGAATCTGAATGTTCTGATCTTCTTGCGATGGAACGGGCGCAGCGATAGCCCCCACATCCATGGTCTGCGTCGCGTCTGGGCTGGCGGAGGCGCCTGCCATCTGCGGCACGCGCACGTCGTCCGTGAGTACCGCGCAAACCACGCGACCAGTGCCCACCTTAGGGTCACGCACGAAGGTCACCTTGAGCGCGCCTGTCAGCAGATAGCCCTGGTCGTTGGCGATGCGCTTGAGGTCGAGCGCGAGATGCTCATCCAGCGCAGGTGACTTGGCGCGTAGCGCATCATAGTCACGCGGATTCAGGCGTGCGAGCAAGCGGTGCGGCGCAATTTGGCGACCATGCTCATAGACAACGTGGTCGCCCATCTCCTGGCGCAGTGCGTCGAGGATTTCCTGTTCCTGGATGCTCGCCGGGATAATGCGCTGAACCGTTCCTTGCACGAGGCCGCGCACCGCAGACTCGACGAAACTGAAGATCCCCATATCGGTCCTCACTCTACGCGCTTGCTACGCTCCACCAGTCTGGCGCGCCCTCAGCGTCTCGGGCTCACGCTGAATGCGCTGGCCATGACTGTGAAGCAAGACGCCGAGCAGGCGCCTCCGCGCGCAAGATCTCACGCGCACGCTCACGGTCTTTGTTCATTTGCTCGATAAGCGCTTCGACCCCGTCAAAGCGTTCTTCTGCACGTAGCCATTCCACGAATTGCACCTGAAGTTCCACACCGTACAAGTCGATCGTCGCGTCGAGCAGGTGCGCTTCGATCAGGCGGCGACCATCCTGTTCAAAGGTCGGTCGCACCCCAATGCTCACCGCCGCGGGCCACGGTGATGTCGCGCCAGGCAACCAGACCCAAGCGGCATAGATGCCATTCCCAGGCGTCAGCTTCGCAGGTTCCAGACGCAGGTTGGCAGTCGGGAACCCGAGCAGGCGTCCACGCCGGTCACCGCCAATGACAACGCCTGTTACAGTATACGTATAGCCAAGGGCCGCTGTTGCCTCACGCATGCGTCCCGCTTCGACGAGCGCGCGAATCTGGCCACTCAGATCGTCCTCAACGCTCTCTACGTGCGCGTCTTCGACGCTCATGCCTACCGAGCGCGCCGCCTCAGCCAGCCCAGCGGGCCATAGCCGCGCTACCGAGTCAGCGGGCGACCGCGCGCCGAGCAGTGCCCGCACATCACCTAGTCCACGCCACCATGCCAGCGCCGCCTCAACTGTCAGCGTCTCCGCAGGCGCTGTCGCGACCAGCAGTACCTCGAAGCATCCCAGCGCATCCAGCAACGCGATCCGCTCTTCCAGCGTCGTCAGCCGCGCGACAGATTTCTCGCCCTCGGCATCGGGCGACGGCCACGGCAGCAACGCCACCGCCCGTGCGCCAGCCTTCGCAGCGACCTCCGCCGTTCGCCGCGCTAATGCGACATGGCCCAGGTGGACGCCATCCCAGTCGCTTACGGCCACTGCCAACGCGCCCGCGCCAACCATCTGCTGGCTCCCGCGATTTGCTTCGCTTCCGATCAGGTACTCTACACGCATGTTCTCTGCTCCCCGCAATCCGTCGCTAGTCTATCACACACAAGCGACCATGCGGCCTGCTCAGCGGGACTTTCGCGTATCTGAGAGAGCGAGTCTCGCCGCGCCCGAAGCAGCATGCGTGATATGCTAAAAGGCGAACACTGTTCTGTCACATAGGCGCAAATACTCCAAAGCGAGCGCGACACTACAGGACACCACCCAGGGAGCCAGCATGCCCAGCGACAATATCGCATCGGCGACGCACCAACACCCGCAGGAGACACACGAAACGTATGTCACGCGGCTGCGGCGTCTCGGCGTGCGCGTGACACCGCAGCGGCTCTTCGTGCTCGAAGCGCTGGAGCAGACCGGCGGCCACATGACAGCCGAAGAAATCATGCAGTGGGCATCGCGGCGCTATCCCGCGCTGAACCTCGCGACGGTGTACCGCACGCTCGACCTGCTCATCTCGATCGGCCTCGTCGTGCAGATGGACCTAGGCGACGGCGCTTCGTCATATGAACTGGTGGGCGACTCGCCACATCACCACCTGGCCTGCAAGCTCTGCGGCAATGTGATAGAGATGGACACCGCACTCCTCGAAAGCCTGTGCGCCGATGTTTTGCGCGACTACGGCTTCCACGCGCAGCCACAGCACCTGGCCATCTTCGGCCTGTGCCAGGTCTGCTACGACGCCACCCACAACGCCTCGTGAAGTTTACACCGTCAGATAGTCGCGGCGCAGGCGAAGCACGAGCAGTGTGAACTGATACATCGCGAAGAGTTCCAGGCCAAACGGGAGATAGCCCGAGTAGCCAATCCACGGCATCTCAAACAGGTGTGGAACTGGCCCGCCGAAGAGATAGGGTGTGGCATTTATGCCGGGGATGACGTACTTCCATCCGGGCAACGCCTGCGAGTTCCACATCTCCCAGAAGAAGCCGCAGAAGATCGTCGCCACCGGAATCGTGACGAAGAAGCGCCAGTCACGCGCCAGCAGATGCGCCGAAGCCGACTTGTACCGCGCCAGATTATTGATCGGGTCCAGCAGGAAGATCAACCCGAGCCATAGACAGCCAAACGCTTGTCGCGGGAAGAACCACGGGAGGCCGAGCATCACCACGCCGATCACCATCAGCGTGAGGGCCACCCAGACCGGCAGCCGGTCGCCCACCTTATCCGGCCCTAACCGTGGACGCCACCCCGGGATCGCCGCGAACAGTTCGAAGAGTTCCAGCACGGCTGGCAGCACCGTCATGAAGTCCAGCGTCATCCAGAACGCCTGAGCCGCTGGCGAGTAGGGATGATCGAAGCGGTACGCCCAGTTGTGAACGGGAATGTTGAGCGCCTCGAAGACCCACCAGAAGACGCTGGAGAACAGAAACGTCGCGACAAAGCGCATCCAACTCCGCTGCAGGAGCGACGTGCCGTTCACTGCGACGTTCAAGCCATCTAGCGTGAGAATGAATCCCAACCAGAGCGGAAAGAACGTATACGGCCACCAGAAACCCAGCCGCGCCCACGATGACGCCCACGCGAAGAGATTAAGCGCCAGGCCAAACCAGGTGTAGACTGGAATTCGCGCAAAGAAGCCCGGCTCACGCTGCGTGGCCCCGCCACGCTCCTGAGCGAGTTGGGATGTTGTCATGCAGAAAGCCTACGTTGTATTTCCAGCGCCGCTTCGTGCGCATCCAATCCGATATAAGAGCCGCGCGCCCGGCGCACGAGTCCGGGCTCACCCACGAATGCCTGACCGCCAACAAAGTATTTCGTTGCCGAATCCTCCAGCGCCGCCAACTGGCGTCCCATCTCGATCAGCGTTTCTGCCTGCGCGGGAAGCGAGGCCGAGAGCGCCAGACCCGCGGGCCTGAGGTATCCCACTGTAGCGATCAGAGAGGTGGCCTCGACACTTTGCCCCAGATAGACCACCCGCAACGCAGCGCGCCGCAAGAACAGCGCCAGCATCAGCGAGCCAAGGTCATGCAGTTCACCCGGCGCGCTCCCTACCAGCATGAGCGGGCCAGTGGTCGTCTGTGGAGCGCTGCGATACAAACTCTCCAAGCGCCCGCGAATCAGCGCTGAGGCGAAATGCTCCACCGTCACCGAGACAGCGCCTTGACTCCACAACTCGCCCAGCCGTACGAGCGTCGGCGTGAGCAGAGAGATGCACACGTCCTCGACTGAATACACCGCGAACGCTTGCGTCATCGTACTGTGTGCGCCTGCCTCATCGAGATTGACGAACTGGCGCAACAGCGTAGCGCTGAGCCCCGCGAGCGAGAGTGACCCGCTCGCCGCTGGAGCCGCTGGAGCCGCTGGCATGGCCGACTCAGTCGCGCTCGTCTGATGCGCTGGCGTCTCGCTGGAATGGTTCCGACGGCTGCTCCTGTGAACAGGTTCGAGCGAGCGCAAGAGCGCGATTGCCTGGCTAATGGTCAGGCCACTCGCGATACGCGCGTGCAGCCAGGTGATCGTGGCAATATCGCGTTCGGAGTAGAGGCGGTAGTCATTAGCGCCACGACGCGGCGTGAGGATGTCGTAGCGCCTTTCCCATGCGCGCAGTGTTGGCGCAGGGATGCCAGTCTGCCGAACCACAGCTTTCGTATTGAAGAGTGGCGTATCGGAGTATTGTTCCCATTGTGGGGGCTGAAGCCGCGCCTCTTGCATGAGCATCGCCCGTCTCTCCTGAGCCAGCCGACGCCCTGAGGTCTTGCCATAGAGATCGTCTCGTTAGCGTCGCCATCTGCCATTGTAGCATTCTACCCTGGGTCCGTCCACACTCTGCGTATTCCACGCATAGTGTCCGCACACCCCTGCGCTACCAGACGAGCCGATAGGCTGGCTCGCCATCCACCAGCTCGCCCGTCGGGCAAAAACCAGCATTGGCATACAGGCGTTGCGCGTGCACATTTTCAGGATGCACAGTCAACGCGAGCGCCCGTCGCCGTGGATACTTCACCTGCGCGAACACGATGAGACTGCGCAGTGACTCCGCGCCGTACCCACGCCCCTGGAATCGCTGATCGATGAAGAAATGGAGCAAATACATCGCATCGGCAGGCTCAGGCGCAGTCGCAAGCATCGCGAATCCAACCATCTGGCGTGTGTCAGTCTCATGCGCTATGAATGCATACGGCGTCCAGACCAACTCGCCCGGACGAATATACGCTTTGGCCAGCCCAAGCGCGGCGATAGGCGCGACGCCCGCGACGAATCGCTGCTGTTCGGGCGCCACGGCCAACGTCAGGGCTTCACGCCAGTTGGCGCGCGTGACCTCCTCGACGGTGATGCGCTCGCTCATAGCACACTAAAGTCGGTGACCAGACATGCAAGCGAGCCATCGGCTGCATAGCCCCAATAGCTCGCATAGATGCCATCGCCCCAACCCGAAGCGAAGAGCACGATATTCGCGCCACTCGCCGCATCCAGCGCCACGTTGGCCCACTCCCACGAATCCGCGTGGTGCTCCTCCAGATGCTCGATCAACTTCTCATGGTAGGCTTCGTCGCTCTCGTAGTTCGCTTCGAGCGCCACGCCCGCGCGCACATCGAGAAAGCTGCCCACCCCTGCATCCACCGGATAGCTGAAGAATTCATCTTCCAGCAGTGTGACGTTCTCCTGCCCTTCGAATCGCGCCATTTCCCAGCGCGCCACCGGAGCCTCGCTCAGCCGCACCATCGCGCAGGCCACGCGCTGATCTTCGCCCAATTCCGCCACGCTCGCCAGCACCGGATAGCGCCCCGGCTCGATGCGTTGCGCGAACGGTATCAACTCCACCGACGTCAGTGGATCACACGCGATGATCTGGCCCGTCGGGGCCACGAGGTCGCCCAGCGGATGCACACGCATCGTCGCAATCGTGCCTTCCGAATCAGTGATTGTGGCGCCATCTGTGAAAGCAAGGGCAAAATCCGTGTGGTCCATCCTGATTTCTCCTACACAGCGCTCGGCTGCGACTACGACTCTAGGCGACCCATCCTCCGTGCAAGAAGTAGATGGCAAATACCGCCTGCACTGCAAATGCCGCGATGGCGCAGGCCCACGCCAGCGCTGGAGCACGTGCGCCCCAGCGTCCAAGCCCTATGAAGACAGGAATGCTGGGCAGCATATACCGGCTCGCCGAAAGATAGACAGCGTAGTGGTGGCTGGCGGAAACGACGAACGGCGAATCGAGGGTGAGGTAGAGCAATCCAGCCAGGTAGAGCGTGAACGACAGCGGTTGGCGTCGGGCCAGCGCGACCGTCATGACCACCACGAACAGGATAGCGAAGTAGTCCACCAGCTTCTTGTCCTGCGCCGCTGAGAGTGGGCGCAGGCTGACGATGTAGGTCAGCGTGTCGTGCAGCGCCTGCCAGATCGGCATGGAGACGCGCCCCCACGCCTTCGACTCGGAATGTATCCACGCCAGCGGATCGTGATAATGTACAGCGCAGTAGAGTGAATAGGCGCCCACGCCTACCGGCCCGGCCAGCGTGACGGCGCACGCCTGCAGAATGGCTCCCCGCCAGCGGCGTCCCCAGTCGTGCTGACGGGCGAACTCATAGAGCAGCGGCGCAAAGAGGATCATGCCAGTTGGGCGGACCAGTGCGGCGAAGAGTGCGCAGCCCGCAGCGATATACCAGCGCCCGCGCCGCATGCTCCACAGGCACCAGACCGCAGCAGCGATGAATGGCCCCTCCGTGTAGGCGGCTCCCAGAAAGAACGCCATGGGATACGCAGCCAGCGCTAACAGGGCGAAACGTGAAGCCTTCAGGTCGCCGCCTTCATCCACCACCAGCCTAACCAGACCGATGAACGCGACGAGCGTGCCAAGGTTGCTGATGATCAGCCCGATCAGCAGCGCCGCCCCCATGCCGAACACTCGCGTCAAGAGATAAATCATCAGCGGATACAGCGGGAAAAATGCTGCCTGATAAAGCGTGGCATAGCCGTAGTAGACCATGTGGAGATAGGCGCTCGTGTCGAAACGATACCAAAGCTCCAGCAGACCCGCTGCGGAGCTGAGCGACGCATGGTGGCCGCGCGTATATTCGTAGAAGGCGGTAGCGAAGGTGAAGGCGATGAGTAGCAAACGTGTCCATATCCAGGCGATGAACGCCTGCTTGCGCACGTCGCGCCAGGAGACAGTGCTCGCAGACTTAGTCACAGACGGTTGTGAGGCTCGCACACGCGGCACGCGGAGCGTCGGCGTATCTAGCGACGAGACTTGGCTAATCGACGTTTCCGAGGGGCCGTAGTGGACGAGGATGGGTCGTTCATCGCTCATGTAGGCGCGCTCTCCTGCCAATGTGCCGTGCGTCCGCACTTTCCACCCTACCACCCGTTTCGACGCAGCCCCGGCAGCCGAGTAACGCTGCGTCCAACGACTGTGCCACCCTCCTCCGCGTCGCAGCGCCATCTCCGCGCCTGTGAATGCACACGAATGCACACGCATCGCGGCGCCGTAGCGATGATCTAATCAAAATGCTTGACGCGAGGCCATAGCGCATTTGGCGTAGTCAGCGGCCGCAGACACAGATAGACGGGCAGGTTATTCTCCTCCGGCTGACAATAGACGCACGTAATCAGCCCAACCTGCCGCACACTCGCGTAGGATTGCTCGTCCTGGGCTTGGCTGAGTCCGACGGTGAGTAATACCTGTCCAGAGCAGGCGCCTGGTCCCCACAGCCAGTAATTGTTGTGACCACTGATGACTGGCGGCAAAGCATCGGCCTTGCCGAGCAGCGTCAATGCGCTGGCCTCGCCATAGTTCGCCGTGAAGATGCAGGCTTGCGCCCGCTCGTCCGCAGGCAGCCGCGCGACCGCTTGCGCCACTGTCGCCGTCATCGTATCCCAGCCGAACCGATCACCGAGATATTGAGGAAGAACCCCTTTATTCTGTCCTGCGGCGGAGTTCCCTGCGCCCGTCAGCCATCCATAATTGGCGACATAAGTGGCCGGAGACAGCACTGGCATAACGAGTGGCGCCAGCAGAGCCACACTCAATCCGATCACTGCGGGATACGCGAAGCGCGCCCAGCGCCAGCGTCCGGCCTCCGTCTTCCAATCCAGCAGGAGCGCTCCACTCGCATACAGTGTCGGGTAGATCGGCGAGAGGAAATACGACTTCGCATTGATCAGCGTCAGGAGCACATAGAGGATCACAAAAGCCCAACCGAGCATGCGCCACGGTTTGCCTGCGCGGCCGCGAAAGTAGAACACCAACCCTGCCACGATGATGCCCACATTGAACGGATTGACGCTCAGCAGCTGATTCGCGAGAAATCCAACTGGTCCGCCGCCTGACAAACCGCCATAATGATGCCAGAACTCCCACGTCGGCCAGCCATTCGCCGCATTCCACAAGGCGTAGGGCGCAAGACCTAGCGCGGCAAGCAATCCACCCCGCCACGGCCACTGTGTGCGAAAGTCGCGCCGCCGCGGAGTTAGCAGCACGCCGCCGACGACGGCCAGGCCGAAGAAGAGAATCGTCAGCTTGGTCATCAGGCCGAGGCCAGCCACTGCGCCAAATGCCAGCCACCAGCGCGGATCATCCCGCTTCGCCAGTAGCATCAGCATCCATGCGGCCAGTGACCACCAGAGCGCATCCAGGATGTCCATCGAAAAGAGCGAGCCGGTCGCCAGGAAGGTCAGGGTCGCCAGGGTCGCCAGCGCCGCAAACGCCTGCGCGTACCGCGAGCCGCCGAGCGTGCGCGCCATCAAGCCACTGACCACCACCAACAGGGATGACGCCAGCGCTGGAACGACATGAATCGCGACAAGGCCATCATGGGCGACGACATGCATCAGCGCCGCCAGCAGGGCGATCATCGGCGGAAAGTCAACGTAGCCGGGCGCCAGCCGCTGACCCGCGATAAGGTAATACAGCTCATCACGGAAGTAGCCATAGCGCCCCGCTACCAGCATATGGCCAACAAATGACACCATCGCCAACACAAGTACCGGCGTGAGTTCGTACGCTAACGCGGCGCGCGCCTGTCGCGCCAGTGCACCCTGCGCCGTCGCTGTTTCAGCCTTCCGCATGGCTTACCCGCCTCTATTCTGAAGCATCGCTGACGACACGAAGCGTATTCCTGCGTTCGAGTGTAGCCTTGCTACTCGCCCAGCTTCGTATGCATCTCACGAATGCGGGCGCGCACCTCATCCAGCGTATTGACCTTGAGCTCTACCATCTCATCTTCCAGGCTTTCGAGCCGGTCGAGCAACATCATCTCGTTGTACTCTTCCGTATCGAGCATCTCGTCGTCATCATCCACACCATGTCCATTTGCGCCTGTCATCGCTCGCTCCTTCTCGCTCGGTGGTCGTCAGCCACCTACAACGACAACCGCACACAGCATATCGCGCACAAGCCACGGCGCCAATAGGCAAGTAACCTGCGCAAACGGCTAGCGGTCCTCAGTGTCGGCCAGGTGTTTGAGCGCCTCGCGCCGACTCAACGGACTGATACGCGTCGCATGCTCATGTACGAACCCGCGCACTGCGTCGGGACGTGTCCGCGCATATTGTCGCAGCGCCCAGCCAATCGCCTTGCGGATGAAGAACTCACGGTCATCGAGATTGGGAAGAATGCAGGCGAACAGCAGATCTTCATCAGTCGCGACGCCCCGGTTGAGTTGGCAGGTGATTGCGACGCGCCGCTTCCAGGTGTTGGCGTCGCGGCTCCAGGCCAGCATCTCCGCCCGCATTGGCGTGGGATAGGCGACGAGTAGCGCGCCGACAAGACCAGCGACAGCGTCCACGTAGTCCCACCAGGCGCCACTCACGATCATTTCTTCATAGATTGGCAGCGCATCCAGCGTCCGATACCCGGCATAGCGGCGCGCGCCGACCAGGGCGATGGCGGCGTAGCGTTCCTCGCGATAGGTCGCGCCGCGCCAGAGCGCCACGATCGTCGCGCGCCACGCCTCGAAACTCGCGAGCGGATAGGCAGTGAACACACGGCGACATACTGCGCGTACCTGTGGCGTCTGCGCGCCCAGATAGGGCATGCTCGACTTCATGTAGGCGCGCATCGGCTCGGCCTTAGTCGGGTCAGCCACGCCCGCCAGTTCCGCCCGCAGCGCATCAAGCAGCGCCGTGGAGATGTCGCCAACCTCAGATTCCATCCCCTGCAATCCTTGGCTCACGGTCGCGTAATGGGAACGATAGGCCGAATATACTGCAATACAGCCAATGGAATCAGACCGTGAATGGCAGGAATCGTCTCGATCGCGGTCAACGCGGCGAGCACACAGGGAATCAGGATGAACACCACGATGAACGTCAACTGCAGGCGATTTGTCACAGAGCGAAAGCGTTTGTCGTTGCGCGGCTTGTAGATCTTCTTCCACTCTTCGCTATAGACACTCGCGCCAAGCGCCTTCAGATCGTCAGTCTGCTCCAGCGTGCGCAGATAGTCATAGCGATGGTCGAGAATTTTGACGATGTTGCTCAGCCCCTCGCGCCAACGAGTCGTCACCGCGCCGCCGACCAGGCTAATGCCGACGGTGACGGCGACCAGTAGCCAATTGTTGAAAACACTATAGAACGCAAGATATGCATCGCCCGTCAGGATGAAGATGATGAGCGTGACGTAGAGACTATCGAGTTGGCGGCGTCGGTCATTGAGGCTGTTCGTATCTTTGATGACCGTCTCATAAACATCGAAAACATCATGCGGCATCGGCGCCCCCCAACTTCCACACACATCCGACTGTAACGCGCCTCATGGCTCGTTATAAGCATAGTGTCTGCATGGTGAATTGTCTACGGGACGCCCGCTAGATCTTGCGCTTGGGGTCGTACCAGCAATGGCTGCAGCGGTCGCGAATCAGCCGGCTGTCGTCGCGGAAGGCGCGCACATCGGCGCTCGCGGGCAGCGACCCACCTCCGCCAGATACGCCCCCCGTCTCGTCAGCCTGTGTCTCGCCTGTGAGCGGCTGCGCGAAGATCTTGCGATCATCTGAGGTGAGGCAGCGCCCCGTCGCCAACTCGAATTGCCAGCCGTGCAACGTGCAGGTGAGGATACCATCCTCGATGTGGCTAAAGCGCGCCAGATCAGCGCGCAGATGCGGGCAGCGACGCTGGATGCGATAGCCTTCAGCCTCGAAGAACTGGTGTTCGTTCGCCTTCTCCGAGTAGTAGCCCTCGGCATATTCGAGCCGCTCCAGCGAGAGGCACTTGAAGAAGTTGTAGACGTACTCGTTGTATGCGCCCTTGCGCTCGGCCTCGAAGCGGCACGAGAGGAACAGATCGTTGATCCAGTCCTCCTGATGCCGCACGATCTCAGATTCGACCAGTTCCGGCGCGACCGAGAGGCGATACTCCCACTCTTCGCCGTGCCACTCATAGACCTCGCGCCGCTGGAAGTCGAGCACCACGCCGACTGTCTTACAGTCGAGCAGCACACGTCCGTTGATGCCCACCGACGTGATGTCCGCCGCCTTGATGAGCGGCTCGAACCACTCCTTAATCGACGCCAGAATGTCCACCTGCCCGCGCGGCCACGACGCCTTGATTGCGTCTATTGTCGGTTGCTGCCGCGCCTTGTAGGCCTCCAGATAGGTTCGCTTGTCGGTGAAGATGGCATCCACTTCGGCCTGCGGGAAGGGATGTGTCGTCACGCATTGGCCCGGCGTCACCTCGATCAGCGTGCCCGGAATCATCAGGCGCCCATTGTCGTAGCCCTGCTCACGCATGAAATCGAGGAAGGCGGTCGCATCAGGGAAGGTGTTGGCCGGATCGCGGTCGAAGTCGTTGAAGCCGAACAACTCATCGTCGAGGAAGCATGGCGGGCCCGCCGACGGCACGACGAATGTGGCGCCAATCTCCTTGGCGTAGCGCACCGCGCGCGACATCTCGTTCTCGCGCTTCTTGCGGCCCAGCGCCTCCATCATCTTCGGCGGATAGAGATACACCATCGGATACCAGATGGCGCCGGAGAACTGCAGCAGGTGCACATCGTACGGCCCGAAGCCAATCAACGCGTCGAGGTCGACCGGACGCGAGTCGTTCTGATCGTAGATGCGCGTCTCGCCGTCATCAATCACGATGCCGGAGTCGCCCAGCGGGCCATCGGTCGGCGCGACGGAGGCGGCGATGATGAAGCGCAGACCATTCACCTCGAACGGCTCGTAGTTCTTCGAGTGAATGAACTTGGTGAAGCCGATCTTGCGGAGTTCGCGCTCCAGCAGGTCAAGTGGGAAGTCGGGCAGCAGGACGGTGGTGTCTTTGGAGACGTGGTCGCGCAAAAAGTCAGGATCGAAGTGGTCGAGGTGCTGGTGCGAGACATAAAGGAACGTCGGATTAGCCAGCGTCGAGCGGTCAATCGCTTCGTTGCTGGGAAACGGGAACCACGAAGCAAAGTACGCCGGATTGAACCACGGATCGCACAGCACGCTCCCGTGCTTCGTCTCGACAAAGAGTCCCGCTTGTCCCAGAGCCGTAATCCGCATTGCGCCTGAACCTCTCGTACTCGCTTCCGCCTGCCTGCCTGTCAACCATGCGCCGTTTGAGGCGCGCTTAGTCGCCCACAGTATACGACGCGACTCCAGCGACACAAACGCCCGCAGGACTCCATCCACCTCCTACGCCGTCTGGGCGCCAGCGCCGCTACGCCTCCGCCGCAGATACAGCGCCAGCCCCACGAGCGCCGCCAGCAGCGCGAACCCGCCGCCAAGATACGGCGCATTCACGATCAGCCATGCCCGCCGAGGATGTAGCTGCGCCCACGTCAACTGCGGAGCGGGAAGCGCGATTGTCAGCGCCTGCGCCGAAAACAGCGCCGCTGTGATGCCACTACCACCGCGCACATCTACGCCATCGAGGCGCGCCTGCAGAGTGATCCGGCCAAGTCGCGCGTTGATGGGCAGGCGCACCTGCGTCACAAAGGCGCCAGAGCTATCTGCCTGGAACGTCTCCAGCGACTGCGCCGTATAGGGGCCACAGTATGCCTGCCCCGTGGTATCCCACGTGACGCCACGGCAGTATTCGATGATGCCGTGCTGGCCCGGCTGCCAACCAAGCCCCGTCACCGTGACTGTCCCACCGGGGGCGACGGCGCTGTGATCGAGCCTGAACCTCGGCAACGCCAGCGGCATCACGTAGTAGGTAGTGACATTGTAGAGGCTGATATCGCCATAGCGCGCATCACTGCCATGAACCAACAGCGCAATATTGGTTAGCGGCGCGACCTGCGGAATGGTATAGCTAAAGGTCAGATTCCCTGTGCTATCGGCAGCCACTATAAAATCGTCTTTCGACATGGGAACCGTAACAGGAACATCGTTCCCCGACCGCCAGCCTGTCACATTCGGCCAGTTCGCCTCTTGGGGTGTGACCGTCAACTGCTCACCTGGCGCCCAACCGCTCCCATAGACCGTCATCGTGTCGCCCACATGAACCTGTCGGTCAGTCCAGTATCCCTCTGTCCCTTGCTT
>DASVZC010000003.1:0-21718 GCA_036391835.1 Ktedonobacterales bacterium
ACACGCGATGTTACGCCGGGGTCGCTTGTTGTTGGCGCGCCCGCTCGTCAGATTCGTCGGGTAAAGACGGCGGAACTTGGCGCCCCAGACGCGAGAGAAGTAACCAACAACAAGCGACCGGAAGAACAGGCGTCGGACGCAGGGCCGGACGGCGAGGAGAGGGAGTAGTTACGTCAGTGGACAGTGGTAGTAGTGGTAGTATAAGCGCGCTCAGTCTTTGGATGGCCTCACCACATCACACGTTTTCAGGCTATGATTGGGCGCTGATCGCCGGATTGATCGTCTCGCTCCTCGTTGCGGCGGGGTCTGCGGCGGCTGAGACCGCGCTGACTTCCATCAGCCACATTCGCATGCGCAACCTCGCCGAGGAAGGCGATGTCAAAGCGCAACGTATCCGCCGCATTCTCGAACATCCAGATACCTTCCTCTCGACGATTCTCGTCGTCAGCAATTTGTCGGTTATCACGGCTTCAACGCTGGCGACCATCATCGCGGTTGACGTGGACTTCTCGTTTGCGGAGGTCATTTCAACCGTGTTGCTCTCGCTCATCGTGCTCATCTTCTGCGAGATCACCCCGAAGACCGCAGCGGTGCAGAATCCTGAACGGGTGGCGCGTTTCCTGCTCGGCCCAGTGGAATTCGTGTCCGCCGTATTGAAATGGGTCGTCTTCGCGCTGACTGCGATCACGAATGGCTTGCTGCGCGCCTTTGGTGTGAATGCGCGCCATCGTGGCCCGTTTCTGACGGAACAAGAACTGCGTCTGATGGTCGAAGTGGGTGAAGAAGAAGGCGTGCTTGAGGAAGAAGAGCGCGACATGATCCACAACGTCTTCGACCTGGCCGACACGTCTGCTCGTGAGGTGATGGTGCCGCGCATCGATATGGTCACCGTCGAGGCCGATGACGATCTCACAGACGCGACACAATATATCGTGCAGGGTGGATTCTCGCGCATTCCGGTGTACGATGATTCTATAAACGACATCATCGGTGTGCTCTATGCGAAGGATCTGTTGCGCGTGCTCGCCACTGGCGCCGCGCCACAGAAGATTCGCCAGTTGCCGCTGCGAAGCGCGTACTTCGTGCCAGAATCCAAACCCCTTGACGACCTGCTGCATGAGATGCAGCGGCAGCACGTGCACATGGCCATTGTGGTGGATGAGTATGGCGCGGTGATCGGCCTCGTGACGATCGAGGACCTCGTTGAGGAGATCATCGGAGACATCAAAGACGAGTATGACAAGGAAGAGCAGATCTTCGAGCGGGTCAGCGACACTGAGTTCCTGGTGGACGCGAAAATCTCGGTGGATGAACTGAACGAGCGCATTGACGCTCACTTGCCTGCGCAGGACTACGACACCCTTGGCGGCTTCGTCTATACCCAACTCGATAAGATTCCGGCGGTTGGCGATGTCGTGACGTTCGCCGACCTGACCATCACCGTGTTGGGCACCAAAGGCCGTCGTGTCACCAAGGTGAAGATCGTGCGCGAGACGGCAGGCGACGCAAGCGGCGGGTCGGCCGACCGGGCCGACTTCGGGTCGGGCGAGCGGGCCAGACGTGACTCGCGCGACCTGCGTGATATGCGCGAATCACGCGAATCACGCGGCAGTCGTGAGCCATCTGCGTCGGAGCGTGTAAATTTTCGCTCACATGCCAGTGAGCGATCGTGGTAGCGCGTTCGATCAGGCGTCAAGCGTGCTGATGCGCTGGCGCCCAATGGCTGAGGCGGAGTTTCGAAATGGGGCAGGGAGGCGCCTGGTAGCCCATTTGGGTGAGTTTCAATTCATGAACCGTAGCTCAGGTTGACAAGATGAACACAAGATCGTTACTCTCTATGCCAGAGCTACGTATCCACATACACGAGACCTGCTCGACTCGGGTAGAATGCGCGGCCAGGCAAGCGAGCGACGCCAGCAGGAAGCTGCGATCCATGTGCCTTTCACGTAGCCATGATTCCAGCCCTGTCCCACGTATTTTGCCGTCGTACGCTACCCATCACGCCCAGCGACAGACGCCTGCACAATTGTCACTCGGGCGACCAAACAGTCACGGTTGGTTGAGCTTCCAAAAGGGAGGTGGAAGGCATTCGCGAGTGACGTTTCATGATCCATGTTTTGCCGCATGGGCGTGTGTGGCTTGTCCCTTCGTGTTTGACATGAATTTTCCGCGCGCCAATCACGAAACACACGCGTTGCTCGTTACAGTATCAAACAAGCGCGTCGCGACATAATCCCGCCGGACACTCACAGGCTGAACCACATGGTCAGCCAGCGCACGCGAGTGAATGGCACAAGCGAACAACACAAGCAAAAGACACAAGCAAAAGACACAAGCAAAAGACACAAGCGACTCAATTGGACAGATTCAATGTCCGACTGCGAACTCGAATGACAACGCGCTGGTTTCACGTCCTTGCCAGACGTTCAACCACCTCCTCTAGTACTCAGGGAGGGCGCAGGTCAAGTATCGGTGCAGCGCGGCCGCGGGGCTCTCACGGAGGATGAGGGGGGAGAGACCCGCAGGGATTGCCGTCCAGGCGCACACGGCCTGTGCCGTCGGGGCCTGTGAGGAAGAGGTGTAGGTTTATGCTCGTATTACGACGTAAAGCCGGTGAGGCGATCGTCCTCAACGGGGTTATTACTATCTATGTGCTCGCTGTTGAAGGTGAGCGGGTGAAACTTGGTATCAGCGCGCCACCTGAGGTGGTCATCGTGCGTTCAGAATTGCTCGACGCGCCGACCAATCTCCCAGGTGGGCCCGGCGCATCAGGTTCTGGGCCACTTGGCGGCCAGATGAATGTGCGCCAAGCGACGCCACTCGAATCGCCAGACTTCGCACGCGCCCCGCGCAGCCCGGAGCGACCCTATCGCGAACCGGAGCCACCGAGCGAAAGCGGGCCATCAGTGCGCCCCGACTCGTCGGGTAGCTTCGCGACGCCGTCACGGTACACGCCTCGCCGCCGCTATGACAATTATGGCGAAGAGGCTAGCGCTCCGGTGAGTGCCCCGCACGACACCTTCCGCTACCGCTAATACGCCAGCCTCACAAGCCCCCAGCCGATGGAGCATTGGGGGCTTGTCAGTTTGTGTGTGACTTACGCGCGCCCGCAACCTTATGGACGTACGTAGCCGATGTAGTTCGGCGTGCCATCCGCAGTAAACCAGAGCCCGCGATCAGGCCCAGCCGTCAGTCCAAAAGGTGTGCTTGTCGGTGTGGCCAGTTGATAGAACGAGAATTGCTTCATCGCGGGCGTGTAGCGTACCAGCGCATTTGCCCCCGTGCTGGTGAACCAGAGGTCGGCGCCCCGGGTGACAACACTGTAGAGTGTCGCGGGATTCCCCAGCGTCGCCGGAACTGTCAGCGTGGTCACGGCGCCAGAGGCAGGGTCAATGCGGCCTATCTGGTCGGTCAGCAGTTCGGTGAACCAGACGGCGCCATCGGGCCCCACGGTCATCGAATAGATCTGAGCTTTGGGGTCGCCGACGCTCAGCGGTGTGACCGCGCCAGACGTAGGGTCGAGTTTACCGACCACACCACCACTCAGATCACCAAACCACACCATTCCATCCTGCGTGATCGCCAACGCGTACGGATACGCGGGCGCGCCGCCGGGGCCAGTTGGCAGTGGAAAGGTGGCGATGGCGCCTGAGGTGGCATCGAGTCGTCCCAGCGCGCCACCTGTCACCTCCGTGAACCAGATGTCGCCGCGCTGGTCGAATGCCATCGCCTCTGGCCCTACGCCCTGCCCTTTGACCTGCCCCAGCGGATAGGTGCGGAATGTGGATGTGTTCGGGTCGAACCGGCCGATATAGTTGGCAGCCTCTTCACTAAACCACACAGCGCCGCGCTGATCCACCAGTGTTTGCATGATATTGTTCTGGCCGCCCGGTGGTGTCCATGCCTCGACGGCTCCGGTGTGTGGGTCGAGCATGGCAAGCTTATTCTCGGACATCTCACCGACCCAGATGCGCCCTTGCGCGTCAGCCACAGGGTTCATGAGCCCAGGGTTCTGCTGTGGCAGCCGGAAGATACGCTCATGCGCGTTGAAGACACCTTGCGGCAGCGCGGGCGTGAGTGAGTGGCTGGTCGTCGCAGGTCGTTGCAGCGCGGCTGCGATCCCCTGCAAGCCGAAGACGGTGACGACGCCGATGACCAGCACCGTCAACATCAGCCAGAGGTCACCTTCGCGTCCCCGGAACCATGCAGGCAGACGTCGCACTACAACTGAATCCCGAACTCTGCCCATCGTTTTGTTACCTGCGCTTTGATCTCGTCACTCATCTCGATGTCTGGTGGCCAGGGGCGTGGATGACCTTCCTCGGGCAACTTGCGTGTCGCGTCGAGGCCCATCTTCCAGCCAAACTTTTCGTATGGCGAGGAATGGTCGAGCGCGTCCAGAGGACCATCCACCAGCAATGTGTCGCGTTTGGGGTCCACATTGTTGCCGACGCGGAACAGCACGTCGTGCAGATTCTGCACGTTGACGTCGTGATCCACCACAATGATGAACTTCGAGAGCATCATCAGCATCATGCCCCAGATGCCAGCCATTACTTTCTTTGCGTGGCCAGGGTAGCGTTTGCGAATCGAGACGATGACGACGTTGTGGAAGCCGCCCTCGATGGGCATGTTCATATCCACCACTTCAGGCATGATGACGCGCAGGAGATGCAGGAAGAAGCGCTCCGTCGCCTTGCCCAGGAACGCATCCTCCATCGGTGGTTTGCCGACGATCGTGGTGGCGTAGATGGGATTGCGGCGGTGCGTGATCGCTGTGATGTGCATGACAGGATACGGCTCGACCGGCGTGTAGTGTCCGGTGTGGTCACCAAATGGCCCTTCTGGCCGCAATTCGTCGGTATCTACGTACCCTTCCAACACGATTTCCGCGTTGGCTGGCACCTTCACGTCCACCGTCTTGCACTGCACGACATCCACGCCGCGATGGCGCAAGAAGCCAGCGAAGAGCAACTCGTCCACTCCGGGCGGTAGCGGCGCGCTGGCTGAGTAGACGCTGGCGGGGTCGGCGCCGATGACAACCGCGACCTCCATGCGCTTGCGCTGCTGGCGTTCCGCGTCGCGGAAGTGTGCGGCGCCACCCTTGTGAATCTGCCAGTGCATTCCCACAGTGCGCTCATCGTAGACCTGCACCCGATACATGCCGATATTGCGCTTGCCCGTTTCCGGGTCTTTGGAATGCACCATCGTGAGCGTCAGGAAGCGTCCACCGTCGAGTGGCCAGCACTTCAAGATGGGAATATTCGCGAGTGACGGGTTCTCGGTGATGACGACTTCCTGGCAGGGCGCGTGGGTGACGGTGTGAGGGCCAATGCGCGTCAATTCCAGGAGTTCTGGAGCCAGTTTGGCTTTCTCCAGGAGACCTTCGGGTGGGCGATTCTGCACGAGGTCGAGCCAGCGTTTGATGCGGTCGCCGAGTTCGTCCAGATTCTGCACGCCGAGCGCCCAGGACATACGTTGCTCGCTGCCAAAGGTGTTGATGAGCACGGGCATGTCATAGCCGCGCACGTTCTCGAAGAGCAGCGCCGGGCCGCCCGCCTTGCTCACACGATCAGTGATCTCGGTGATTTCGAGTTCAGCCGAGACAGGCGCAGTGATGCGCTTGAGTTGTCCCTGCTTTTCGAGAAACGCGATGAACTCTCTCAAGTCCTGAAACGCCATTCGCCGCCACCCCGGTGATTGGAGCATGCGCTCCCGCTCTGCGCGCACACGGATCTCCCCGGCGCTACGCGCACGCGACCGGGCCACTAGAAATTATGGGTGCGATAGTGACGCGAGGTCAAGGAAGAACTTGCCTCGCCCATTGCCCCGTTCGCACGTTCTACACATGGGAGCACGTCTGATGACGCCTGGATGAGCCGTCAGCGGACTCTATTGTTGAGGAGTGTTGGAATGTGGAGTAGAACCCGATGACCACTGTGACGTTGATCGATGCTCCAAAGCAGCGACGGCTGCGATTGCCGCCGCTGTGGGTGGTGGCGACGCTCTCCGCGCTCCTCATGATGCAAGTCTCGACAATGAACAATAACGACGTGGCCGAGTACCAGTGCTACGCGCTGTCATTCTGGTATGGCGCGCATGGCGTAGTTCATATGGCCGCGAACTCCTGTATTGCTCCGGCGTATGCGCTGGCGCAGGCGCGCTTTCATACCTTTCCTGCCGAATATGGTCCACTGGCAATGCTGCTGTTCTTGCCTCCCCTGCTACTCCCTGCCGCCTGGTATGATATCGCGTTCTTTTTCGAGATGGCGCTCATTATCGTGGCGCTCGCATATTTGCTTGAGCGCTATGGCGCACAAGGCGCTGGGTATGTCTGGCTGGTCTATGCGCTCCTGGGTGATATGGTACCCGCGGCGGCGCGGTTTGATGTGGCGCCCGCGGCTTGCGTCATCATCGCGCTGATTGCCGTGAAACGTCAGCGACTGACGATAGCTTATGCCGCGATCGCGGTCGGCGTGCTGTTTAAGTTCTATCCCTTGGCGCTGCTACCCTTGTTACTGGTCGAGTCATGGCGTTCGCGCTCGGGTGAGCCGCTTTGGCGCGGACCAGTGGTGTTTGCCAGCTTGATTGTCCTGGTCGAAGGAATGGTGTTCGCGATAGCTCCATCGGTGGCCCTCTCCCCACTCCACTTCATGGACGCGCGCTGCGTGCAGGTTGAATCGCTCCCTGCCAGCATGGGGTCGTTATTGGCTGTCCTGCTGCATAAACCCATGACCTTTTCGTCTGCTTTCAACTCCACCTGCGAAATGACACCGGGTTTGGCGTCAGCGCAGGTTCTTGCGATGGTGATGGGCATTGTTGGTGTGGCGCTGTCGTTGGCGCTCTATTGGCGGCGGCGGGTGTCGTTTCCATTGGCGAGTGCGCTACTCCTCGGATCGGTCATGGTGGGAAGTAAAGTACTCAGTCCACAATATCTCCTGTGGATCAGCCCAATCGTCGCTCTTGAATATGGCCTCAGCATGGCGGCGCTGGCTGGCTGGGGCGCCGTGTGCATCTCCACGACGCTCTGTTTCCCGCTGGCCTATGATGGCGAGTTGGGGGCGCCTCTGGGATTGCCGCCAGTGGTGACGGTCCCAGTGATCGCAGGCATTCGCAATCTGCTGCTGGTTGTGCTTGGCGTCGGATGTTTCTGGCGGCGCCTTCGCCCAGCGACGGGCAAACAGTTGGTGGACGGCGTCGCATGAGATCACCGCTGCCTCGCTTCCCCGCGTTCCGCATCGCGCCGCCGCGATATGCCGCGCTCGGCGGTGGCGCGCTCCTGCTGGGTGTGGCGACTGTGCTTTCCGACGACTTCGTGCAGTTCTCGCGGGGATTCAATCCGCTAGCCCTGCTGGAGGTGGCGTGTTTCGCTGCGGCGTTCGGGCTGCTCCTGGCCGCGACGCTCGATCTGCCTGCCGAGCGCGCGTCGTGGCGGCATTGGTCTGAGTCGCGTTGGTCGTCGGTTGCGCGGGGCGTGGCGACGGTGGCGATGGCGCTGCTCGCAGTCATCTCGTTTCTGCTCTTTATGGGTTTCTTGCATACCATTCTCTTTACACCCATCGCGGCGACCTACTGGAACGATGTTATTTCCTTCAATGCCGCAAATGCCCAGGCTGTGCTCAGCGGGCGGAATCCGTACACCGACGACGCGAACTTCCTGCCGACCCTGATGCGCTATTTGCAGGCGCCAGCCACACCTATTCAGGGGCCAATATTTGGCTATGGCTATAACTATCCGGTGCCGGAGCGGGTGTTCGCGGTGGATAAGGCGTACATGCACGATCCGGTGGCGAATGCGGCGGCGTTCAATCCGGCGACGCTGCACAGTTACCCAGCGCTCTCATTCCTGATCTACATTCCGCTGGTGGCGCTTGGGCAGAACATCCTCTGGCTGCACCTGCTCGCGTACGCCGGGCTGTTCGGCTGGCTGGTGGCGCTGGCTCCGCGCGAGCAGCGCGGCTGGGTGGCGCTGGTCGCGGCTGCGACTGCGACGATTCCCTTTCGCACGCTCGTGCTGGATACCGAGATCATCTGTCTGGTATTTCTGTTCGTCGCCTGGCAGTATCGCGAGCGCCGTTGGGTGAGCGCCATCGCGCTGGGACTGGGCTGTGCGTTCAAGCAATATTGCTGGATCTTTGCGCCATTCTTCCTGCTGGACACCTGGCTGCGCCAGGGCTGGCGAGAGGCGCTCAAGCGCACTGGAGTGCTCGTTGGCACGTTTCTCGCGCTCAACGGTCCCTACATTGTGGTGAATGGGCATGCCTGGCTGGCAAGCGTATTTTTGCCCGTTGGCGGTAATCTATTCCCCCAAGGAATGGGACTGGTGGCGCTCTCATTGGGGCGCTTCTTGCCAGGGTGGCCGCCTGTAGTCTATGCTGTTGCGGAATTGTGCGCTTATCTGGGCGCTCTCTGGCTCTTTGTGCGCTATCGGAACGTTTTGAGCGAGTCTGTCTTGCTTCTGGCGTTGGCGCCGGTCGTGTTCGCCTATCGGTCCCCGGCGAATTACTTCGCCGTACTGCCGTGGCTGGCGCTCTTCGCGGTACTATCGCTCAACCGAATGCGTGCCGCAGGCGTACATAGTCTGTCGCACATGCCAACCGCTTGACTGCCGAGCGCGGTTTCGCGCCCGGGCGTTATCCTGCGCGTTGGCGCTGTTCTGTGGCCTTTAGCGAGACAGGCGGGCGAGGAAACGATGAGGAATTATGCGACCTTCTGACACGATCCCTGACTTTACTCCGCGTGCGCGGCGGGTATCGCGCGCGCGCGTAGTCCAGGGCCCGCGGCTCCTGCGTCAAAAGTCCCTCGCCCATCCGCAACCCCGACGGGCGCGCTCACGCAAGAAGATTCCTATCACCTATCCGTTGCGCTATGCTCCGGTGCTGGTAGGAAGCGCATCGCTCTTTCTGGCTGGATTGCTGAGCCTGCCGCTCGGCTGGGGCGCCAGCACGCCAGCGCGCGCCGTGGTGACGTTGCTTCTCTCGTTTCTGGGCCTTGGTGTGCTCTTTGTCGCTGGTCTGCGCGTCGCTATCCCCCGCGCATGGAAACGGCATGCGCTGCGTCGCCGCAATCTATTCATCGGGTTGGGCGTGGCGATGGCGATCGTGACTCTCATGGTCATCTCTGGTGGTGGCCGTGTCACCTTCGGTCCCTCGCTTTCGAGGTCGTACTGGAGCGATGTCATCTCGTTCTCATACGTGAATGCGCGACTCGTGCTGCACGGGCAGAATCCCTACACCAGCGATCCCGCGTTCTTCCCAGCGCTAGAGCGTTTCCCCTATGCCATCGAGACGCCGCTGCGACAGGGAGCTTTCGGCCAGGGCTTCGATTATCCCGCTGTCGGTTCACTCAACGCGATCGAGCGACAGTTCCTCTCGTCGGCAAGCGCACGTCATGGGGAGTTCGACGCCAAGACGCTGCACAGTTATCCAGCGCTCTCGTTCCTGCTCTACGTTCCAATGATCTGGGCGGGCATCGACAACATCCTCCTGTTGCACATCGCCATCTTCGCGGGCCTGTTCGCGTGGCAAGTCTGGCTCTCGCCGCCAGGGGAACGCCACTGGGGTGCGCTGGCCGCTGGCTCGGTAGCGGCGCTCGCGCTCTACTCGCTATTTCTCGATAATGAGATCGTCTGTCTGGCGTTCGTTCTGCTCGCGTGGCATTATCGGCGCAATCGCTGGGTGAGCGCGATTCTGCTGGGGCTGGGCTGTGCGTTCAAGCAATACTGCTGGTTCTTCGCGCCATTCTTCCTGCTGGATGCGCTGCTGAGCGGCGCGCGTGAGCAGGTTCAGTCGACGGAAGCTATCGGTGGTTGGCGCGGACTGGCGATGCGGGCATGGGCGTGGCTGCGTGCGGCAAACTGGGGTGAAGCGGGCTGGCGCATTGGTGTCCTGCTCGTCGCGTTCCTCATCCCGAATCTTCCCTTCATCGTCGCAAACCCGGGAGTGTGGTGGGATAGTCTGTGGTTGCCGCAGGTCGAACCCCTCTTCCCGATGGGTATGGGCGTTATCGCGCTCTTCACCGGGCATCTCTTCCCTTACATCTCGCCCAGGTTCTTCACGGTGATGGAGTTGCTCGCGTTCATCGGCTCGTTGATCGCAGCGGCGCGTTGGCGTAAGTATCTGGGCGCTGGAGTGCTCCTGTTCGCACTGATTCCGCTGCTCTTCGCGTTCCGCTCACTGCCGAACTACTTCGGCGTCGCGCCGTGGATTGCGCTCTACGCCGCCAACATGGCCTATCGTGCGGGTGTGGGCGTCGCGGCCGCGGGCCGACGTGGGCGATCCGCTCACGAGGGGCAGCCCAGACCACGAGCACATCCGAGTGTCAGGCCACACCTGACGCATTAGTGCGCGTGAGTGCGAAGAAGAGGCGCGGCATCGTGGGGAACGTGGGGTATGCGTCGTCGAAAAGTGGGCGCGGGTTCACGCTGCGTCATTTTGCCATTGCGCTGAGCGCCGCATTATTGGCGCTCGAGGGTGTAAGCAGTTTCGGGTTGGCCGCGCCCATCACAGGATTCGGCGCCGTGCGCATGACACTCGATGTGGCGCTGGCGCTCGTTCTGGCCACGTTGGCAGCGGCGACCTTCCACACGCCTGCGATTATCACGCGGCTCTATGCGCGCCTGCGACCGCTTGCATTGGTGGGCTCCCTCCTGCTGCTGGTCATCACGGGCCTCTCTGCCCTCAATACCAGCCAACTCATTCTGTTTACGCAGCCTGCGCGCTACTACGTCACTGATGTGGTGGCCTTCACGGATGAGTGCGCCCGCCTGACGCTGGCTGGCAAGAATCCATACACCACGCCTGCGGGATTTGCGGAGGCGCTGCGTCGCTATCCGAATGTTACACCGTCACCGTTGCGTGGTGAGACGTTCGGCGTGGGGTACGATCTTCCTGCTCGCCCGGTGGTCGCGGAAGTGGAGCGGCGCTATCTGGCTCAGCCCATGAGCGCGCCTGGAGCGTTCGATCCGCAGACGCTGACGAGTTATCCGGCGTTGTCGTTCCTGCTCTATCTCCCGCTGGTCTGGATGGGCGCGCCCGATGTTCTGCTGCTAAATCTGTTGGTCTTTCTGGCGCTCACTGCGTGGCTGTTGATCGCCGCGCCGCGCCACGAACGCCTCTGGACGGCGGTTGCGCTGAGCGCCGCGCTGCCACTGCTGCTCTTTTCGCTGATCGCAGATACGGAGGTTGTCGCGCTGGCGTTTCTGCTGATCGCGTGGCGTGGTCGCGGGAACCGTTGGGTCAGCGCCATCGCTCTGGGGCTGGGCTGCGCGTTCCGCCAGTATTGCTGGTTCTTCGCGCCGTTTTTCCTGCTCGATACGCTGCTGGGCGATGGTGGGCGCCCGACCCGGGAGCGTTGGCGCGAGGTTGGCGCGCGGGCGCTGATCGCCCTGTGCGCATTCCTGCTGCCCAATCTTCCCTATCTGATCGCTAGCCCGGCGGCATGGTGGCGCAGCCTCTGGCTGCCAGTGTCGGAGCCGCTCTTTCCGCTGGGTGTGGGTCTGGTCGCGCTGGCGAGGGGTCACTTGGCGCCGTTCGCTCCCCCGCTGGTCTACACCGTGCTCGAAGTTGGCGCGCTGGTGGCGTGCCTGTGGGCGATGTGGCGCTGGCGTCCGCAACTGCGCGAGGCTGTACCCGTCCTGGCGCTGCTGCCGCTCTTTTTCGCGTGGCGTTCGTTGCCCAACTATTTCGTCCTCGCGCCGCTGTTCGCGCTCTTCGCCGTGGTGGCGCTTACTCGCGTCCAGTCGCCTTCGCTCGACGCCGCTAGTTGAGGGCGTAGCGCACAGAGAGGGCGCGTATGGCGCTTTTCAGTCGTTCTCGCAGTTCGGGAGGCTCCAGCGCTTCGACCTCGGCTCCATAGCGCAGCAGGTCGCCAACCGCGTGCTCGATGGACTCGATGGGGATGGTGGCTCGAGTCCAGCCGTGGGCGTCTGGCTCACTGGCTGAGGCTGCGGCGGCCTGCGTTACCACTGGCGTTGAGAAGTAGGGGAGCAACTCGCGCCCACGTGGTGAGAGGCGAATGGTCGCTTCACTGCGATACACACGCCGCTCGTAGTCGCGCAGCCACTGGCGCCAGTAGGCTTCCAACGCGAATCCATCTGGACGCTCGAAGCGCTCATCGAGCCGCTGAAGGTCAAGGATGCGCGAAACACGGTAGACGCGGATATGCTCCTCGCGCTCGTCATGTGCATCAGACACCCTCGCCCGCGCGATCATATACCAGACGCCCGCTTTGAGCGCGAGTCCAAGCGGCTCCACGAGGCGGCTCCGCTCGCCTGCGCTCCCTGCCCGCTGATAGCGCATCTGCAGCGGATGCTGATTCCAGACGGCGTCGGCGACGGCGGTGAGGTACGGCAGGTCGTCGACGTGCTGAAACCACGTCGGCGCGTCGAGGTAGAAGCGCTCGGCGATGCGCCCCGCCCGGATGCGCAAATCTTCTGGAAGCGCCGCCATCACTTTGAGTTGTGCGGTCGCGAGCACTGTTTCCAACCCCAATTCAGCGGCGGCCTGTGGCATGCCTGAGAGGAACAGCGCCTCCGCCTCGTCAGCGGTTAGGCCCGTTAGCCGCGTGCGGTAGCCGTTGACAAGTTGGTAGCCGCCAGTTGGCCCGCGATCAGCATAGATCGGCACACCAGCCGCGCTCAGCGACTCCACATCGCGGTAGACCGTGCGGAGTGACACCTCCAGCGATTCGGCGAGTTGTTGTGCGGTCATGCGGCCACGCGATTGCAGGAGGAGCAGCATGGAGAGCAGACGACTCGAACGCATCGGCGCGCTCCCTCAGAATAGCTGACGGAATCTGACAGGTATAGCTGCGATAATTCTAGCATGTGATGCCCAAGCATTGATGGGCCGAGGATTATAGGAACAGGAGTTCAGGCACATGACGACACACGCGGCTAGTTCGATTGCGATGAAGCAGTGGGATGAGCGTTCTTACGCCGAGACGGAGGGAACGCCCAAGATGACCCGCGCGAACGGCGCTGACCTGTATCATGGCGACATTGAGGGTGAGTCGACTTTCGAGCTTCTGATGATCTACGGCGACGATGGTCTGACCCCATTTGTGGGGCTGGAGCGGTTCGTTGGCCGCATTGGCGAACGAGAGGGAAGCTTCGCCTTCAGCATCAACGGCGCGCATCAGAATGGGCAGGTGAAGGCGACGATTGCGGTCATCCCCGGCTCCGCGACGGGCGATCTGAAAGGGCTGCGCGGCAAAGGCGAATTGGCCTGGCTGGACGAAAAGACGTCCTCATTCACGCTTGACTACGATTTCGAATAGGCCCTGCGGATGCGCGTATCGGCTGATGAGGTGGCTGGTGTTTACCTGGCCTGCCCCATCAGCCTGTCGTGTATTTCATGCAGGACGGCGAACGCCTCGCTCGCTGTGTCGAAGGTGCGGAGGAAGAGCGTACGCTTGCCCAGAAGCACGGAGAGAAAGAAGCGTGTGCGCGCGTCGCCAGGTAGCCCCCAGCGCGATGGGTCGCTGTGCTGCACGCCGAGGTAGGCTTTCATGCCAAGGCGGGTATCGTCAGCGCGCATCAGGCGGCGGCTACGACCCCACGGCACGATGCCTGCCTCAGCATAGGCGTCTGGCGTGGCGTCCCAGCGCGGCTCGTAGTGCGCCGACCAGCGCACGGACGGCATGCCTATCTGCCACTCATCTGACCTGTCTGACATTAGCTTCCAACACTTCCCGATTCTAGTATAACGCTCTCCCCATCTCTACACCTCTGCCGCCCAACCATTTCGCATTTTTAAGCGCTGCTCACTTCTAAGGTACCTTGACAAATTGCCGACTGCTAGGTAGTATCTCACGGCAGCCGTGATCCTTGGGCGATACGCATGGTGGCGTAACGTAACTCTCTCGTGGCATGGGAAGCAATTGCTCAGGCTGCCCGCATCAACAGGCCTCGGAACTGTCGACTCAAAGCTCACTCAAAACAGGAGCGTCGAGTAAGCCGAATCACCAGCGCAGCCCCTGGAATATCGTCATCGCAGGCGTATTCCAGAGAGTGTCTGGACATGAAGAAGGTGACGTGAAGGAGAGGCGCCTCTTGACCTGGAACCAGCGTCCGCGTATTGCGTTGTTCCTTATGGTAGCTGGACTGCTGATGCTTTCCGGCTGCCGTACAGCACACGCGACCACGAGCTCACCACCTCAAAAGGCGTCTAGCCGAAGCGCCCAGGCTCGGCCTCCGATCCGAATTATCGCCGAGGTCGACTCGATACAACCTATGAGTCCAGAACAGTTGTGTTCGCCACTGCCAGTGCCCACTGTTGCATATCTTGTCGCCGAGGTGACGGTGCAATCGCATGGGGCAGGATTTTGGAATACGCCGGACGGCTTGAGCCCTCTTGGTCTCACAGCATCAGAGATTGAAAGGCAGGGCTATGAGATTTATACTCCCGTGACGTTTAGTCAGCTGCAGGCGCTCCGTGACGCTCGAACGGATCCGACCAAGAGATTTCTGACAAATGGCGGGCACACGGCGCAAGACACGTATGCCTTTGATGGCGTCGCGCAGTTATCAACACCGAATGGGCACTACATCATTGTTGCTGAGGAAGTTAACCCAGCCATGCGAGTCGGCGGACCCGAAACCTTGCTGGTTGATATCGAGTATCCCATCACCGCTCAAGGTATGGTGATTTTCCGCGCAGCCGGGAACCCCAACGAGCCAGGGACAGGGACGCTCGCGACGGAGATTGCCTATCCACTCGCGACGGTAAAGCAAGCTTTAGCTGTCTGTAAGTAGACTTGCTGTATAGAGCTGGCAGATAAGCGGTCGGCGGGTAGGCGAGCCAGAGGCGGCCCACCGCCAACCGCTCATCTGCGTTGTCGGACACTAGCCGCCGACACGTTTGACTTTGTAGCCAAGCTCGGTGAGGCGCGTGATGATGCGCTCGCGGTGGTCGCCCTGCACTTCGATGACATCGTCCTTGGTCGTTCCACCCGAGCCGCACAATTTCTTGAGGGATTGCCCCAGGCTGGCGACCTCCGCCGCTTCGCCGGGCACGCCCATCACCAGCGTGACCGTCTTGCCGCCGCGTCCTTTGCGGTCCAGCATGACCCGCACGACGCCATCACGCGGGACGCCCGGACGTACCTCGGCGCTTCGTTCACGCTGGCAGCGACACCGATCCTCTGGTTCCCCGCAGCGTTTGCAGAGTTTGACGCGTCCGATGCCCGTGACGTAGACGGGTCGGTCGCCGCGCAGATCGCTCACTGGCCTATGCTCCCGCCGCTAGTGGCCGCCGCACGAGCATGCGCCACCACAGGAGCAGCCGCCGCCAAAATCGCCATCATCGTAGCTGTCTCCGCTGTAGCCGTCGGTGTCGCGGGAAGTGGCGAACAGCGAGAACATCTTGCGGACGCGGCCACCATGACACTTCGTGCAGACGATGTCACCCGCAGACGCCTCGTACGTCGTGAACATTTCGAATTTTCCACGACAGTCGGCGCAATAGTATTCGTACAATGGCATTTCGATGTCTTCCTCTTCTGGCGGCTGCAAAGCGACAGGCTGCCCTCGCGGCGTCTCCGTCGCTCTATGAGCGCGTTCAACGTCGCGAGGTGGCGTATGTAGTTGAGCTAAGTATAGTACACGCGCGCGGCAGCATGGTTGGCGGGCGTATCACTTCTTATGGCAAACAGAAGCGGTGGATGGTAACCCGCGTGAGGTCGCCATCTGGAGGCCATGTGTGTTCTATAACGCTGGGAGTGTCTGTCCAGCCGCGCGCGAGCGCCTGCTCCACGAAGGCGCGGGAGGCTTTTCTTCCTGGCTCGGCCAGCCAGAAGGGCGCGTCCGGACGCAAGAGCGCAGGCGCAAGGGTCAGAAGCGGCTCCAGATCTTCGGGCTCATAGAGGACATCCGCCGCGAGCAGCATATCGAAGGGCGCGGTGGCCAGCAGGCGTTCACGTCCGGCGGGGGTGCGCCAGTTCAGCAGGAGTGGATGCGCAGCCTGCCCAGCCATACGCAAGGTGTTGTACTCGGCGAAGAGCAGCGCCTCCGGAAAGAGGTCGCTGATGGTCAGGTCAGCGCCGAGGCTGAGCGCCACCGCAGCGGTCACACCCAGCCCGCAGCCCAACTCCAGACAGCGCCTCTGTTGGATAGTTGCGGGTTCAGCGAGCAGTGCCTCCGCGAGCGCCAGTCCGCTTGGCCAGAGCAGCGCCCAGTACGGCAGGTGCGCGCCGGCCTCGATGGTGGCGCGGGCAGCGGCAGCCGCTGAGTCGTTGTGCGCCTTCCACTGCTCTGATTCTGGCGTCTCGGCGCTGTTGGCGCCTCGGGCCGCCTGGGCAGCCGCCATCTCGTCGAGCGGCGCATCCGGATCGGCTGGAATCGTGGCGACAAATGGTTTATCTGTGCCCGCGAAGTCAAGCGTGAGGTCGCGCAGGGCGAAGCGGCCCGCCAGTCGCGTCCGCAGATGGGCGAGACGCGCCTCACCCTGCGTGGTCATGATGCGCCATCTGGCGTGGCGGCGGGGAGCGCAAAGGCAAAGACGCTGCCCTCGTCGGGCGCACTCTCATGCAGCCAGATGTCGCCACCCATTGCGCGCAGCATTTGGCGGCAGATGTACAGTCCAAGGCCGACACCTCGAATCTGCTGCATGCGCGCCGACTCCAGGCGAGAGAATCGCCCGAACAGGTTGGGGCGTTCCGCAGCGGGAATGCCGATGCCTTCGTCGCACACCAGGATGGCGTGGTATGGGCGCGAGCGCGCCGCTTCCACGAGCGCAGCCGACGGTGCGCAGGGATCTTCCACCACGGGCTCGGGTCCAGATGACACCCGCAGCAAGGGCGCTGGACCGCTCGCTAATGGCTCTGTCTCGCCAATCGCTTCCACGACGGCAGGCGCCCAGATGACCCGCACTCGTCCGCCCTGTGGACTGTATTTGATCGCGTTGCCAATCAGGTTGTCCAGCGTCTCCTTCAAGCGTCCGAGGTCCGCCTGCACGTAGATGTCGTCGGGCGTCTCCATGCTGAGTTCGTGAGTGACGCCGCGCGCATCCTGCAAGCTGCGGAACGAGCGCAGCGACTCCTCGATGACGCGCGAGAGCCGTACGGGCGTGACATACAGTTCCTGACGTCCAGCGTCGAGGCGCGAGGTTTGCAGCAAACGCTCGGCGATGTCGGCGAGGTCGTCCGCGGAGTCAGCCGCTGCGTTCACGAACTCGCCCATCTGCGTGTCGCTATGGGCAGTGGGATGATCGCGCAGCAGTTCCAGATAGCCCTGCACGACGGTCAGCGGCGTACGGAGTTCATGCGAAGCGGTCGCGATGAAGTCATCCTTCATGCGGTCGAGTTCGCGCTGCTTGCGGAAGGCGCTCTCCAACTCGACGAACATACGCGCGTTTTCGAGCGCCTGCGCCGCCTGCGATGCGAAGAGTTCGAGCAGCCACAGATCGTCGTCGGTGAACATGCGGCGCTCGCCATCATCGAGGATTTCGAGTACACCGACTACCTGCCCATGATGTGACAGGGGGACAGATACGATCGCAGACACTGTTTCGCCCGCGTACAAGGCGCTGTATGCGGGATAGGCGTGGTAGTCGTTGACGACGCGCCCCTGACCCGTCTGCGCCACGAGTCCAGCCAATCCTTCGCCGATCAGAATCTGGCTGCCCGTATACTCGCGCTGCAATCCTTCGGAGACAACCACTTCCAGGTCATCGCCACGTCTTCCACGTGCGTAGATGACGCCGGCTTGCGCGTTCAGCAGCGCGATGGAGCGGCGCAAGATGCTGGCGAGCAGGTCACGCGGATCGTCGCCGACCTGGCTGGCGGTGGCAAGCGTCGTCGCGTGCAGTGCGGTCATCTGCGCGATGCGTTCCTGCGCCACCTCTGCGGCGTCCTGGGCGCGGTGCCGCGCGTTGACCTGGCGCGTCACATCGACTGCTGCGACCAGCACACCACCGATCAGGCCACCCTCGCCCGCGACGGCGGACGTGGTGACATTCCAGTAGGTGATGCCTCGGGCCAGGTGAATCGGCAATTCGATCATCGCCTGTGGCTCGGACCCATGAAATACCGCGTCGAGTCGCAGCATGCTCGAGAAGCCGTCGGCGTTCTCTGAAATGATCGTGCGCAAGGGAAGCCCCAGCGCTTGCCCGCTATCCTCTACGCCGAGCAGATCGAAGAAGGTCGGATTGGCCAGCGCGACGACGTGGTCCGCGCCGCTCAGTAGCGCCATCGCTACCGGAGCATGGCGCACCATTGTCTGTGCGAGCGCCTCCTGCGTACGCGTGTAGCTGAGCAATCGGTCACGGTCAGCCGCGAGCGCTAGCACATCGGATAGCTCTTCGAGCGCCGTCACTTGCCGTTGCGCCAGCCGCAGGTTTGTCGCCAGCGCGATCACACCAAGAAACTGCCCGCGCGCTCGCAGCGGAATCGCCACGAGTGTCCCCGGCCCCTGTGAGGGGTCCACACCAGCGGCCTCTGCATATTCTGCTGAGGGCAAACGACCGAACCACTCATGCGAAATCGGGCGCTCAGCTTCTGAGTAGAGCAGCACTGGCCTGCGAGTCGCAGCGATTTCTTCGATGAGCGGGTCGGTCGCCGCTGGTTCGCGAGTCATCGTGACGCCAAGTGGCAGCGCATCTGGATCACTGCGCGCGTCAGGGTCTGTGGGCTGCAGTCGATGGGCGACGGCGCGCATATTCGCCCGCAGCCGTAGCGTGGGGAAGAGTTCGAGGCCGCCAATCTGTTCGTTTGGGCCACTCCATACCGCAGGCTCGGCGATCCACACTTGCAAGACACTCGGCGCCAGGCTCGCCGCTAACTGGCCACCCGCGATGCGCAGGGCGTCGTCGAGTGAGCGGTTGAGCAGGGCATTGCGCATGATGGGCATCGAGCGAAGGAGGGGATCGAGCAGCGGACCCATGCCGGGCAGCGACGGCGTCATGCGCGCGCGCTGCGCCAGGCCGATGACGCCGCTCTCTTTGCCACGGCTGCGCGCAATCGGACGCCGCCCGCGAGCGGCGCTATCAGCGCTCAAAGCATCAGCGCCCACGACGACATCGGCGGCGGGCGAAGGCTCCATGTCGCCTACATCGGCGCCCGCTGCATCTTCCGCAAGGATTGCATCCTGCTCGGCGTCATCAGGATCGTTGGTCGCTCGCCGCCTCATCTTCGCCTCACCCATCACGAGCAACCTCCTCAAAACATCTGTGCTGATAACGATCCTCTATTCTCGATCCGTTGCCGTCGTTCAGATGCGGGGAATACGGGGGTACCAGGATAGTGTAAGCCGCAGGCGCCGGGCGGTCAACGCGTGCCCTGGAACTGGTACATTCGTGGGAACGTGACTGGTACCCCTCGCGTTTCGCGCCGCGTGAGATTCGCATGTACAGTGAGCGATTCCAGTGACAGTGATATACTTGCCCTGCCGCTATACTCTCTCTCCAGAGAAACGCTCCAGGCGTTGATGGATCATTCGATAAAAGTTGGTGAGATCGCGCGATGGCAGAGGAAAATCAAGCACCCCCACCTGATCAGCAGCCGGGCGACCACGAGCGCACACCTCTTTCCGCCTCTGCGGATATCGGCGAGGAACCCACTGTTCTGCTGACGACCGCCGACTCCCCCAGCATTCGCAAAGTGGCGGAACGCGCGCACACCGCTCGCCATCGTGCGGGCGCTGATATGGTCGCCATCGAGCGCGAACTGAAAGAGCTTGCGCGCGCCATGCATCGTCACGCCGCATCGCTGGAGCCGTTTGTCGAAGGGTCGTTCGCTACGGATCTGGGTGATCCGCGCACGCGTATGCTGGGGGACGCGCTGGAGGTTGCGCGCTCAGCCGACCAGCGACTCGGGCGACTCGACCAACTCACCCGCGAACTGAACGACGCGGCGGGCGTTGTCGTCAGTGGGTTGGAGGTCATTGGCGCTGAGCGCAGCCGCCTCGCCACGCTGTACAGCATTGCCCAGCAGATCAATAGCACCCAGGATCTCGATGAATTGCTGGGGCGCGTGCTCGCGCTCTTGATCGATGTCGTGCGAGCCGAGCGCGGGGTCATCATCCTCTGGGACCCAGCCGTGGACAGGCTTGCCTTTACCGCCGCGCGTGACGCCGCTGGTGAGCCACTCACCGAAGCGCAGATGAATGTCAGCCGTTCCATCGTCAATCAGGTCTGGAGCACGCATGTGCCGCTCGTGACCACCGATGCGCAGGCTGATGAGCGGTTGCGGCTGAATCAGAGTGTTGTCATCTCCGGCATTCGTTCGGTCATGTGCGCGCCGTTACATGTGCGCGAGCAGTATGTCGGTGTGGTGTATGTGGATAGTCGCCGCGATACGCGCCTGTTCGACCAGAGTAGCCTGGATTTGCTGGTGGCGTTCTGCAATCAGGCCGCTGTCGCCATCGAGAATGCGCGACTCGTCGCCGACCTGCGCCGCAACATCCGCGAATTGAGCGAGATCAAGTCATACATGGAGAATGTCTTCGCCTCCATTGCGAGCGGCGTCGTCACCGCTGATACCGCCGGACGCGTCACGACGATCAACCAGGCGGCGGCGCGCATTCTGAACCGCGATGTCACCTCGGCGCTCGCTGGCTCGGTCGACCAGGCGCTGGCTGAGGTTGCGGATGATACGCTCCATTCGGCGATGCGGCGGGCAGTGACAGAGCGCGCTGAGACCCTCGGCTACGAGTTGCGCCAGGAGGCCACGGGACGCGGCGATTTGTCAGTGCGAGTGAATGTCTCGCCGCTGCGGGAACCGGATGGCGATGGCCAGCCGCTGGGTGTGGCGCTCACGCTGGAAGACCTCACCGAACTCCGACGCAGCCAGCGTCAGGCGGCGGAAATTCAGCAGCTTTTTGGGCGCTACGTGCATCCCGCGGTGGTGCAGCAATTGCTGGCCGACCCGACCGCTGTCCGGCTGGGCGGCGAGACGCGCGAGATCAGCGTCATCTTCGCCGATATCCGCAATTTCTCAGCGATGGCCGCGCACATGTCGCCCGATGCGGTGGTGCGTACGCTCAACCACTACCTCAAGATTCTGACGGAAGCCATCTGGCAGGAGGAAGGGACATTGACGATGTTCATCGGCGATGCCCTGATGGCTATCTTCAACGCGCCATTGCCGCAGCCCGATCACGCGGCGCGGGCAGTGCGCGCGGCCTGGGCGATGCGGCAGGCGTTGGAGCGCGCCAATGAGCAGACATCGCAGCATGGCGAGCAGCCAGCGCAATATGGCATCGGTGTGCATACGGGATTGGCGCTCGTGGGCAACATCGGCGCGTCAGATCGCCTGCAGAATTACACCGCGATTGGCGATACCGTCAACATCGCCCAGCGCCTACAATCGAATGCCACCGCGAACCACATCCTCATCAGCGCTGATACCTGCGCGGCGGCAAAACGAGCAATCGCCGTACGCCAGTTGGAGCCCATCATGGTGAAGGGTCGCACAACACCGCTGCCTATCTTCCAGCTCGACGGCCTGCTGTAGGTTACGAGCGCTGCGGCTCTTTCAGCGAGAGACCCATCGCAAAGCCACGCGGACGGATGAGGTAGAAGCCGAACCACTCATACAGGGCATGTGCGCGGGTATTCGCTTCCTCTGTGTTCAGCACGATCTTCCAGGCGTTCTCGCGCTGGAAGTAGCGCACGGCTTCCGCCATCAGCCGCGTACCCACCCCTGCGCCCCACACGCGCGGATGCGTTGCGATGCGCACGAGATAGCCAATCTTCATGTCTACGACGTTGAACTGATAGCC
>DASVZC010000004.1:0-38315 GCA_036391835.1 Ktedonobacterales bacterium
CGGGCATGCCGGGCGCAACGCGTAGAAGGCGCTGACGCTCGACTCCACGCACGCCGCAGGGGCGGCGAGGAGGGCACAAAGCGGTCCGTCCCTTTAATTCCACACAACCAAGAGGCATATGAGCAAACGACGCACACCCACCACGAACACCACCAAACCAGCCAAGAGAACCGAAAGACCAGACAGTGCGCCCGACATGCCAACGCCGCCTGTCAATCATCTCGACTTCGCGGCGGATGCGCTGGCGGATGGCTGGACGCGTGAACAGATGATTCGCGCGCTGATTGTGCGCGTGCACCGCGACACCAGCTACCTCGCCTACCGCAAGGCGAGCAATCGCCGCACTGGCTACGACGCCCAAGTGCATCAAGATCGCCTCGCGCTGTCCCTGGCGGCCGTTTGGCTCCAGGTGGAGCTCGACCAGGTCAGCCAGGGAGGCATCGCACAGTAAACACACACATGCCGCCCGGCGGGCAGGACGCCCGCCGGGCGGAGGGCCGAACTGGGTAACACGGCCCTCTCAAAATACATGAGCGGAGCGAGAGAGAAAGCGAGCGCCAAGACCATGGACGTTATGAACGAGCAACCCGCGCGGGCTTTGCTGGCCGGGCCAGATACGCTCTACTTCTCCTTTGATGTCTCGGTCAGCGAGAACATGCTTGCAGCGCTGGACGTCGAGAAAGCCGCCGCTATCGCCGCCGCTGACGCGAACGCTGTGCACTGCCCGGATTGGCTTAGCGCGCGCGTCCTGCCCAATGGTGCCAGAGGCGGCTACCGGATTCTGATCGAAACAGACGGCTTTACCGTCAAGGTGTTGGGCTTGGGCCTGCGTAATCGCCCTGGACTGTATGTCGAGATGCGCTCGCTGTTCCTTCACACCCACCCAGACGGTCCCGCCGCTGCCTGTGAGGACGCGATAGTTTGGGTGCGCGAGCATTTGCTGAACGACCAGGAGGCGCGTATGGTCGCCTCGCTAGTCTCCTTCAAGTCCGCCAAGCTCTCGCGCGCCGATCTGCACATCGATTGGCAGGGTGGCTACCATCCACGCCTGGAGCATGCCTCCGACGAGCTGCGCCGCTTCATTCGTCCAGGTAAGACCAAATGGGCATTTCACGGCCAGGGCCAGACGCCGACCGGCTACGAGTTTGGCCGCTCCAAGGTGATGGCGCGCATCTACAACAAGACGATCGAGACGAGTGAGCGCGCCAACGAGGCGTACGCTGCGCTGCTTGCCGCCCGCTGTGGCAATGCCTACGATCCGACCCAGGATGTCTGGCGGCTAGAATTTGAGATGAGCCGCGATGGCACAAAGGGATTCAAGCTTTACCACCAGCCTGAACTGGACGACGACGAGGCCGACCTTGACGCGGATTTGGCCGCCGAAGAATTGGAGCATATCGGCACGCTCCCACGCTTCTTCGCCCGTATGGATGAGGTATTCACCTATCTCATGAGCCATTGGCTGCGCTTCGTTGAAGACGACGGTACGGCCAATCGATCGCGTTGGCCCATCCACCCGACCTGGGCGGCGCTGCGTGACGCATTCGCCGACCTGACGCGCGACCAGGCGCAACCGCTGGATGAGGATGGGCGCACCCTGGTGCGTGGCGCGCGCTACAACGGGAAAGCGCGCATCCTGCGCCGTCTCCAACTGGGCGTACTCAACTCGCTGGAAGTCGAAGACGCCTCACCCACGAGCGCGGCCCTGGAAGCGTTGCAGCGCTGGGTGGCGCTGATCGCCGAGAAGGAAGTGGGCAAGATTGCCGCCAAGAGCGCGCGCTATGAGCGCCGGGGCAAGCCGGTACCGGCCTGGGTTCAGCGGGGCATGGACGAACGCTATAGCCGAGTGGAGCAGATCGCACATCGGGTGGCTATGCTCCTGGGCGCGTTCGGCGCGTATGGGGTGCTGCCACTGGAACTGCGGCCTGTAGCGTCGGTCGCTGATCTGGTCGTGCAATACCTAGATGCGCTGGAACAAGAGGCTGATGCAAAAGGTGGGATCCAACAAGTCCTGGGCGACCATTTCGCCAAGGTTTACAAGATCAACGCCAATTTGGCCAGCCTGACTGGACGGCTGGCGGCGTGATCGTGGCGCTACGTCTGCTCATGTCTACTCAGCTAGGGCAGTCTGCCAGTGCTCGGGAAAGAAGGTGGGCGCAAATCCGAGCCTGGCTTCAGCAAGCATCTCGTGCCACATCAGTGGACGATACCAAGTAGAAAGGTGAAAGAGAATCAGCCGCTCAACTCCGGCACGCTGAGCGAGGAGCGCCGCCTGGGCAGGGATCATGTGGTAGTTCTTCTCAGCCAGGACCAGATCATCGTTACGATACTGGCATTCACAGACCACTATCCGGCATCCCGTCAGCGCTGGCACGAGCCTCTCGATAGCGGCGGCATCCAGGCGAAAATCGGTCAGATAGGCCACTGAGTCTCCGGGCTGTTCTGTGACTACAGACAAGGATTTGCAGAATACAGGCAAAACTTTGCAGTGGGGAGATCCCAAACTATGGGAGTTGGCGCAGCACACTACTCTCAAGGTGACACGCAAAACTCTGCAGTTTGTCACTTTCATGTCCTTGAGAACCTGTGTCTTTCTATTGACTACCCCCATTGGCAGCAGCCATTAGTGACTCGAGCATCCGAAGTTGCTCAGGAATCCGTCTCGCGCTCGACTGCTTGCCCCTAGCGCACAGTGGATTGGCGCGTACAGTGGTAGCCGCTTGGGCGGAGCGGTGACTGCTGTGCTCTAAGAGCACATGCAGTGTGGCGCCATGCTTTAGCGGCTGGCCTGTCGTCCATAGTCCGTAGGGCGGCCGAGTATGGACTGGTTGACGAGCCATGTTTGCGAAGCAATGTGCTGATCAGTTCTCCTGCCCTTCGGGCGCAGCAACGTACAGGTCGACATGGAGACGCATCTGGAGGAGACGCTCTGCTAGCGTACGGCGGCGCGCGAATCGCCACGCGTTCCTCGAATGCGCCTGCTCGTCAGACTCTCTAGGCACGACCACGATCGTTACCTGCCGTTCGCGCACGATGCGACCAATGGCAGCCGCCAAATCGCTTCCACTCATTTCAACGATCTCGGCTCCGAGGTCCTCAGCGATCTGGCAGTGTCGGCTCCATGCTGCGTTTTGTGCTCCGCTGGACGCTTCTGCGTGATGGCCCCGGAGCGCGAGCGCAAGCAACGGCGCATGCAGCGCGCGTGCCAGACGGGCGCCTTCATGCAGGAGTCGTCGCGTTTCGGCCTGCGCCTCCTGGCTGGAGATCTGGCAGGCGTCGAGCGCGACCAGCACCCGGTCGGTCACACCTGCCTGCTTCCAGACGTCTCCTGTTTCATCGCCACTCGGAGTTCGCCCCATCATCCGTTCGAGCTGACGCTCAGTCTTCTCGCTGACACGGCGGAGCGCTAGTTCGCGCAGCGCCGTCAGATTGCTCACGGTGAAGTAACTCTCCAACGCCTTCTGGGCGCGGTCTGGCGGGTAGACGTTGCCGTGTCGCATGCGAGCGCGTAGCGCGTCCGGTGAGATATCTACGAGTTCAATCTCATCGGCGTTGTCTACGATAGCGTCGGGAATCGTCTCTCGCTGGCGTATCCCCGTGAACGCCTCGACGACATCGTTTAGCCCCTCCAGATGCTGGACATTCACCGTTGTGATGACGGTAATACCCGCCGCTAGCAACTCTTCGACATCCTGCGACCGTTTCGCGTTGCGTGAGCCGGGAACGTTGGTATGCGCGAGCTCATCTACCAGAGCCACGGCAGGCTTGCGGGCCAGGATAGCGTCGACGTCCATTTCCTCCAGTGTCACCCCGCGGTAACTCACTTTCCGACGTGGAATGACTTCGAGTTCGCCAATCTGCTGCTCTGTCAACGCTCGTCCATGCGTATCGACCCACCCGACGACGACATCCGTACCACGAGCGGCTCGGCGCCGGCCCTCATTGAGCATGGCGAACGTCTTGCCGACACCCGCCGCCATTCCCAGATACACGCGCAGACGTCCGCGGTGCGATCGCGACGACTCACCGGTGGCCTCAGCTGAAGTCGGCGCCATATGTCGCAGGCCGTAGCGATCGAGCAACACATCAGGGTCCGGGCGGCCCTCATCATGCGATTTGGCTGAGTTAGATGACATCTCGCAAGTGTCCTTCTGGCCTCGTTGATACCGGTATGAACGAGGCCTAATGGGTACTACACAGGCAATGGCAACGGTTACTTGGCGGCCTGATCGAGCGCCAGGTTCACCTCCAGCACATTCACGTGCGGCTCGCCAAACAGTCCAAGGAACCGTCCCGTAATGTGCGCATCGACGATGGCTCTCACTTGCGTCAGGGTCAGTCCCCGCGCTTTGGCGATGCGCGGTATCTGATAGTACGCCGCGGCGACGGAGATGTCTGGATCTAGGCCAGACGCGGAAGCGGTGACCAGATCGACCGGAATCGGCGTGCCAGGCGCAACGTCTGGATTCTCCTTTTTGAGGTTGGCGATGCGCTGCGCAACCGTCTGCGTCAGTGTTTTGTTTGTTGGCCCCACGTTCGAACCGCCGGAGTTGTCAGCCTCATATGGCGCAGGCGTTCCTTGCAGATTCACCGTCACCGAGGGACGCCCATGGAAATATTGCGGCTGTGTCCAGTACTGGCCTATCAGTTTTGAGCCGACGGGCTTGCCGTTCACCTCCAGCAGCGAACCATTTGCCTGTAAGGGGAAGAGCGCCTGCCCTAATCCCGTTACCGCCAATGGATAGATGATGCCCGTGATGATCATCAGCAGCACCGTCACCAGAATGGCTGGGCGCAATTGCCGTAGCAGCGCTGCCCGCCCGCGCTCGACTGGCACAGGGGTGGACGGGCTGTCAATCGCCGGCCGCTTGCTCGATGGTGGGGTTGTCGTTTGAATATCCGTAGTCATGGCGCGTATGTACGCTTTCTATCGAGAGAGTGTGTCTAGGCTGTCAGGTGGAGCGCCACGAGCAGCAGATCAATCAGTTTGATGCCGATGAATGGCAGGACGATGCCGCCGACACCATAGAGCAGCAGATTGCGCCGCAAGAGCGCTGCTGCCCCAACTGGTCGATAGTGCACGCCCCGCAGCGCCAGTGGTATGAGCGCAATGATGATGAGCGCATTGAAGATCACCGCCGACAGTACCGCGCTATGCGGCGTCGCCAGGCCCATGATGTTCAGCGCCTGCAGTTGTGGATAGGTCGCTACAAATACCGCCGGGATGATCGCGAAGTACTTCGCCACATCGTTTGCGATGCTGAACGTGGTCAATGAACCGCGTGTCATCAGCAGTTGCTTGCCCACCTCGACGATTTCAATGAGCTTGGTCGGATTCGAGTCAAGGTCCACCATGTTGCCGGCCTCTTTTGCGGCCTGCGTGCCCGTATTCATCGCCACGCCGACATCGGCCTGTGCGAGCGCTGGCGCGTCATTCGTGCCATCGCCCGTCATCGCCACGAGCCGGCCCCCGGCTTGCTGCTCACGTATGAGCTTGAGTTTGGTCTCTGGCGTCGCCTGTGCGAGGTAGTCATCCACACCGGCCTCAGTGGCGATGGCGGCGGCGGTCAGCGGGTTGTCACCCGTAATCATCACTGTGCGGATGCCCATGCGGCGCAGTTGGTCGAATCGCTCGCGCATGCCACTCTTCACGACATCTTTCAGGTAGATGACCCCCAGCATACGTGGTGGCTGGCCGTCGAGCGACTGCGCGACCACCAGCGGTGTGCCGCCGACGCGCGCGATGTTCTCCACCAGTGGCTGCAGATCGGTTGGCACAGAACCAACACTCTGACTTACCCACGCTTTCACGGCGTCGCCAGCGCCCTTGCGGATACTTCGCGCAGGCTGCGCTCCATTCGCCGTGGCGTCCACGCCGCTCATGCGGGTAGAAGCGCTGAAGGGGATGAATGTCATTCCGTGGGCGCTATCCGCGCCATTCGTGTCCTCCGCCAACGCCTGAATGCCATACCGTTCGCGGGCAAGCGCAACGATGGAACGTCCCTCAGGTGTTTCGTCGGGCAGGGATGCGAGCAGCGACGCCTCCGCAAGCTCACGCTCACTGGTTCCCGAAACCGGCATGAACTCCGTCGCCATGCGGTTGCCAAGTGTGATCGTGCCCGTCTTATCGAGCAGCAACACATCCACATCGCCCGCGGCTTCCACCGCGCGCCCGCTCATCGCCAGGACATTGCGTTGGACGAGGCGATCCATTCCCGCGATGCCGATAGAAGAGAGCAGGCCGCCAATCGTCGTGGGGATGAGACACACCAGCAGGGCGATCAGCGCTGTAATCGACACCGGCGCGCCGGAGTAGATGGCGAACGGTTCGAGCGATACGACAGCGAGCAGGAAGATGATCGTCAGGCTGGCTAGCAAGATGTTGAGCGCAATTTCGTTTGGCGTCTTCTGGCGGCTGGCCCCTTCTACCAAGGCGATCATTCGGTCAAGGAAGGTTTCGCCTGGATTCGACGTGATCCGCACGATAATCCAGTCGGAAAGGACGCGCGTGCCGCCTGTCACGGCTGAACGGTCGCCGCCGCTCTCGCGGATGACCGGCGCCGATTCACCGGTAATGGCTGACTCGTCCACCGAAGCGACGCCAGCGACGACATCTCCATCGCCGGGGATGAGCGCTCCCGCCTCTACCAGCGCGAGGTCGCCTTTGCGCAGTTGTGGCGCTGGGACTTCCTCGATCGGCGCGTCTTGGGAGATCGTCTTCGTATCTTTCACGAGCAACCGCCGCGCAAGCGTCTCACTGCGAGCCCGGCGCAGGGTATCGGCCTGGGCTTTGCCACGCCCCTCTGCCATCGCCTCCGCGAAGTTGGCGAAGAGGACGGTGAACCAGAGCCACAGCGCGACGCCCAGGATAAAGCCCCTGTCCGCCGTCAGATGCGTATCGACCAGTGAACGCACAAACTCAATCGTAGTGATGACGCTGCCGATCTCGACGACGAACATCACTGGGTTACGCGCCTGGATGCGCGGGTCTAGTTTCCTGAGCGCGTCAACCAGCGCGCGCCTGGTAATGGCGGGATCGAACAAGGACGACGCGCGACGCGGACGTCGCGCCTTCGCGACATCGCTGCCAATTCTTCCGGTGCGTGTTGCAGTGGCTTCCTTGAGCGTATCGGGCGCGGATGCCAACTTCTCGCTGGATGCCAGTGGCGTCTGATTACGATCTATCATAGTGAAACTACTCGCCCTCTCTTGGCGTGTGAACCACGTGACTGTGTCGCTAGAACGCTTTTCCCGCCATCCTGATCAGGTGCTCGACGATTGGCCCCAGGGCATATGCGGGAAAGAATGTGAGCGCACCCACGATGACGATGACCCCAACGAGCAGCCCTGAGAAGAGTGGCGTAGTGGTTGGGAATGTGCCAGGCCCGGCTGGCTTGATCTTCTTTGTCACGAGTGAACCTGCCAACGCCATCACCGGGATGACGAATCCGAAACGCCCAATGAGCATGGCGAAGGCGCCCGTCCAGTTATAGAAGGCGAAGGTTGGCGTCCCAATCGTCGTCGTCGCAAGGCCAGCGAATGCGGAACCATTGTTGCCGGTCATGGAACTAAAGGCGTAGAGAACCTCGGTCAGGCCATGCGGCCCCGGGTTCGCTATGGCGCTTGCTCCTGTCGGCAGTACAATGGCCACTGCGCTGAAGCCCAGAATGCTGAGCGGCAAGATGAGAATCGCGAGCGCCGCCATCTTGATCTCTTTCTGCTCAATCTTCTTGCCCAGGAACTCCGGAGTGCGTCCGACCATCAGACCAGCGATGAACACCGAGAGGATGGCAAAGACGATCAGCCCATAGAGACCTGAGCCGACGCCACCGAAGACGATTTCCCCAAGCTCGATGTTGACGAGCGGTACGAGACCACCGATGGGGGTGTAGCTGTCAATCCAGCTATTGATGGCGCCGCAGGATGCGTCTGTGGTGATGGTGGTGAACAGCGCGGATGAGCCGATGCCGAAGCGCAGTTCTTTGCCTTCCATATTTCCGCCTGGCTGCGCAATGGTCCACTCATTCGCTGCCTGATCGACATGGAGCGCCGCCAACTCCGGGTTGCCCGCCTGTTCAGCGCCCAATGTGACGAAGGCGCCCACGAGGAATAGCAGGCTCACGGCGCCAAAGAGCGCCCAGCCCTGCCGTGTATCGCCAGCCATTTGGCCGAACATGTAGAGGAGTCCCGCGCCGAGCGCAAAGATCGAGAGCATTTGGACCAGATTGGTAAAGGGGGTCGGATTCTCGAATGGGTGCGCGGAGTTCGCGTTGAAAAAGCCGCCACCGTTCGTGCCGAACATCTTGATCGCCTCCTGCGAGGCGACAGGACCCTGCGCAATGGTCTGGCTGAACCCCTGGATTCCGGCGATGTGCGTGTAGGCGTCAAAGTTCTGCGGCACACCCTGCCATATCAGGAACAGCGCGAAGACGAAGCAGATGGGCAGCAGGATATAGAGCGTGCAGCGCGTCAAGTCTACCCAGAAGTTGCCGAGCGCATTTGCGCTGCGCCGCGTGAGACCTCGAATGACAGCGACGGCGAGCGCGACGCCCACTGCCGCCGAGGCGAAGTTGTGGAAGGCGAGCCCCACCATCTGCGTGAAATAGCTCATCGTGGTCTCGCCGCCGTAGTTCTGCCAGTTCGTATTCGTGCTGAAGCTGACGGCGGTATTCCATGCCAACAGCGGGTCGATCCCGGCAAAGTGCTGTGGGTTGAGCGGCAAGACGCCTTGTAAGCGCTCGATCAAGTAGAGCAGCAGCGCGCTCACGAGCGTAAACGCGAGCATCGCCACCGTGTAGATTGTCCAGTGCTGTTCGGCGCCTTCGTCGATGCCGCAGACGGCGTAGATTGCACGCTCTACTGGCCGAAACACCGGCGAGAGCCATGTGCGACGGCCAGTGAAGACGGCAGTCAGGTAGCGACCCATCGGGCGCGTGATGAGCAGGAGCAGCAGGAAATAGACAAGGATCTGCGCGATCCCATTGAACGTGAATGACATGGTAAAGGTGTGACCTCTCTTCTCTGGTCGCGTTAGAACCGGTCAGGCCACAGTAAGGCCATCGTGAGGTACACGCCCACCGCAAAGGCGATGACCACCATAATTAGGTATTCGATGTTCATTTCGGGAACCCTCCTGTGTCGCGCCTTACAGCCGGACACATGCGATCACAAATGCTCCCAGCGCAAGGATCGACAGGAGGGTTACAACCGTGAAGAGTACGTCAGCCATCGGATCGTTATCCTTTATCCGCCCCAGCCCGTGCGATTTTGGTCGCATTGTCCTAGCCAAGCCATGCGCGGGAGGCAGGGAAATACCCGGACAATTGACACTCAGACCGTGACAGAGGCCACCGCATGATCCGGCGCTCTCGTGCGCTCAATCAACCGCAGCAGCGCCTCAATTGGGAATGGCTTGAGCAGTGTAGCCAGTGGAGCGAACTCCACGATGCGACTGTTCGCGATGGGGAGTGGCGTAATGACGATGACGGGCGCCGCCTGCCAGCACGCGTTCGTAGACGCGTGAGCGCGCAGGAGACGTAGGAGATCCCATCCAGAGCCGTCCGGCAAGTGCGTTTCGAGTACGATCAGATCGAATGGAACACCCGCTTCACACGCGGCCAGCGCCAGTTGGTAGCCCGAGGCGACGCCATCCGCCTCGGCGACGGTATGACCTCGGCGGGCGAGATTGAGCGTGATTGTTCGCAGCAACGGAAGATCATCTTCCACGAGCAGAATACGGAGCATGTCTTATCTACCTCTGTCGGGCGCATAACGTCTGATAATGCGCTCAGAGGTGATGGTACGTCTGTCTGCGTCAGGGAGGTGTTAAGCCGAGGTGGTATTCGCGTCTGGATTTCGTCAAGGTTCTTGTGGTGAGATTCGGCAGCGTCTACTAGTCGAAATCGCGAAGGCGATAGCCCACGCCAGACTCCGTGACAAGGTAGTGTGGACGGCTTGGATTTGGTTCGATCTTGCGGCGAAGTTGGTTGATGAAGACGCGCAGATAGTGAGCGTCGGCCTCGTAGGTCGGCCCCCACACCGCGTTCAGCAGGACACGGTGTGTCACGACCTTCCCTGCGTGGGTCGCCAGATACTTCAATACTTCATATTCCGTCGGGGTGAGATGAACCTCCCGCCCATCGACCTTCACTTGTCGGCGCTCTAGATCGATCTCCAGCGCGTCGACACGAAGTCGCGCGCTGCCCACGTCGGCAGTCCCTGTGACCTGCGCCGCATGTCGTAAGGCTACGCGTACCCGAGCGATCAACTCCCCCATTCCAAATGGCTTGGTCAGGTAGTCGTCGGCGCCCTGCTCAAGCGCGGCGACTTTGTCGGCCTCACGCGCACGCACCGACAGCACGATGATGGGTGTCTGACTCTGCTCACGCAGTCGCCGACAGATCTCGATGCCATCCATATCAGGCAGAGTGAGATCGAGCAAGATGACATCTGGATGCCATTGTGTGGCGCGCTCCAACCCCTGCTCGCCATTAGCCGCCCAATCCACGTCGAAATCGACGGAGCGCAGGCCAGCACGAACCGCTCGTCCAATCTCCGGCTCATCATCGATCACCAGCACACGTGCGCCAGTCGGGCGGTGTTGAGTGGCCTTCTGTGTATCGGCCCGCGGCTCCACTGGCAGCTCACCTGGCGTCATCGGTGTGTCTCCTGCGCTTGTCCGTCCACCTCTGGTAAGGCTCCCTGTGGCCGGTCCAGCGCCAGGGGCAAGGTGAAGATGAGTGTGGCCCCGCCTCCTGGTGTCTCCTCAGCCCAGATGCGACCTCCATGCTCATGGATGATGCTCGCGCAGATCGCCAGCCCCAGACCTGTGCCGGTGGGCGGTCGCGAGCTTGACCACGATGAGTGCACTCTTTGCACGCGATAGAACTTGTCGAAGACAGCCTCACGTTCACCCGCGGGAATGCCAATCCCATGATCGATGACAGCCACTTCGAGTTCATGCGTCTGTGGCGTGACACGGATGGTTATGACGCTTCCCTCCGGTGAGTGTTTGAGCGCGTTCTCCAGTAGATTCGTCATGACCTGCTCGATCTGCGCGTAATCCATCTGGGTGAGCGGAAGGTCAGCGGGTTCGTCTACCTCGATGGGGTGGCCGCGCGTCTGCCCGGAGAGATCAAGGCGGTCGAGCACGGTCGCGACCACATCGCTCATGAGACTCCAGTCGAGTTCTGGCTGCGCCACACCAGCTTCTAACCGCGAGAGGTCGAGCAGGTTGCCCACCAGCCGATTGAGCCGGTCAGCGCTCGTGTCCATGGACTCCAGCAGTTCGCGGCGTTCCGGCGCCGACCACTCGATATCATTTTGCAGCAGGCTGGTGGTCGCCGCTTTGATGGAGGCCAGCGGCGTACGTAAGTCATGCGTCACCGAGCCAAGCAGAATGTCTTTGAGGCGGTCGCTCTCGCGCAGCGCCGCTACGTGAGCCGCTTCTCGGGCGAGCACGGCATGTTCGAGCGCCAGAGCGATCTGGTCGCACACAGCAGAGAACACCGTCGCCTGGGAGTCTACATTGCCGTTCGGCATGTGCTCCTCGCGCTCTTCGACGGACGACGCATCCGAGAATGGGTCGGGTGCCAGCTGGCGAAGCGAGGGGAATCCTGCAACGACGAGTTGACCAACGACGCCACCTGGGGCGATGAGCGGTTTCCGCAGCAGCGCATAGCGTCCATCGCCGCTGGGGTCGCCAGTCAGCGTGTGGTCGAGCGCGTTGTCCTCGATACTGCTCCAGTGAGCGATGGAGGTGAGCGCGCCGTGTTCATCCGGTGTGAGTATGTCGCAGACGAGCACGCCGTTCACTCCAAACAGCGAAACGATCTCGCGGGTGAGCGATGTGGCGAGGCTTCGTTCATCGCCAGACTCGGCGATGAGTTGCGCCACACGATAGAGCGTCTCCGTTTGCGTCTGGCTTTCTTCGGCTTCCTGTGCGCGGGCGCGCACCGTCGCCGTCATCTGTCCCAACGCCAATGATGTCGCCAGCAGCGCGAAGAGTGAGAGCCACTCCGTCGGCTCATTGACGGTAAACCGATGTACAGGGGGAATGAAGAAGAAGTCATAGCTCAGGAATGAGAGCGCCGACGCTAGAATCGCCGGGCCACGGCCATAGCGCGCGGCCAGCCAAAGAACGACAGGGAGGTAGAGCAGCGAGATGTTGCTGATATGCTTCCAGGAAAGAACGACACCAATGAGCATGGTGGCGATCGTTACACCCGTGATCACCCACCCCACCTGAACAAGCCACGTTCCACGGGAATCAGACCGGAACATGGACGTCCAGATTCTCGCTCGCGCTTGGAGATTTGCCGTCGGATTAGTCCTCATGAATGACCCTGCGCTCGCTGTGTACGTCACCTGTTTTGAGCATACGTTACGAGCTATCACATGTCCACGCGACCTAGGGCATGGAGTAGAGTGTGACGGGTGGTTCGGATTTTTGGGGTGTCTCGCGGACTTAAGGGTCTCGAGCGTCAACAGGGGAACGCGTTGACTTGGTGATTCGTACACCAGCATCCTTGGCTCTCCACCCGTTGCCTGCAGAAAGGTATCTTGGAGCATAACCTTTCGTGTTTCCTGTTCGTCGAGTTGATCAGGCGTCGAGCATACCGCACACGACAGCAGGAAGGTCCACATGATCGCTTGACAAGAGCTGGTAACGAGCGCCTGTGGTAGGAGGTGGGCGCGTGGCGTCGATACAAAAACAGGCAAAACTTCGCAGCAAAGTTCAGGGTCAACTTACGACTATGTCAGTCGAACAGGCAATACTTTTCAGTTACTGCAAAGTTTTGCCTGTAATCACAAATTGCTGTTCTCTTTTGTTTCTTATGCCGGCGTAAGCGCCTGTACCACCGCCTCGACGTGCTCGCGGCTGATGAGCTTCTTACGAATATCCCTTGGATCGTCGATGAAACGAATACTTCCGGCCTCTTCCATTTTGTTGATTTGACGTTCAACTACGAAGCGCCCTACACCTGAGCGCTGCATGATCTCTAACACGGCTTGTGTCTTTGGTACATATTCAGTGGCCATTTTCTTGCCCTCTGCCTTATCGAGTTGCTGGTATGTTTCGGACGTGTTGGTTAGCCGGAACTGCTATGTTTGAGCTCAATTGTACCACGTCGGATAATCTTGTTGCAGGTTATTGCAGATTGTTGCTGAGAATTGCCGGTATAAGTATTGACATGAAGAACTACTGAAGGGTAAAATGAATGTAGGAGGTTCTGATGAAGATCGATGCGGCGATCAAGGGGTTCCTTATGGACTGGGAATTGCGCGGGCGCTCACCCGCAACCATCCGTCTCTACCGTTCGTGCCTGAATGTGGTGGCGCGCTGGTTGGAGAGCCAGGGCATTAGCGCCTCCGAGGATGTCACCATCAACAATCTGCGGGCCTTCATCCTGGAGACCCAGCAGCGTCCTGCTGGCTCCATCAATCCCAGACGACCTCAGGATATCTCTGGCAATCCGCCGACGCCGGCGACCATGCAGTCGTATGTCAAGGCGATCAAGCTGCTTTTCAAGTGGCTGGTTGAAGAGGAGGTTATCGGGCGCAATCCAGCGCTGCGCCTGCACAAGCCGACCGATGCCAAGCGGGTCGTCGTCACGTTCTCGCACGATCACTTGAACGCGCTGTTTGGCTCCTGCGACCTCTCGACGGCCCTCGGCTTCCGTGACTATGTGATCATGCTAGCCTTGCTCGATACGGGGATGCGCGTCAGCGAGTTGTGCGGCGTGACGCTCGATGACGTGCACGAGGGCTACATCAAGGTCTTCAGCAAAGGACGCAAAGAGCGTGAGGTGGGTGTCAGTCCGACTACCGCGAAATTTCTCTGGAAGTACGTCCATCTCTATCGCGCGCAAGCCGATGATGAGGTACGCGCGCTCTTCACCAGCATCGCTGGCAAGCCGCTCACGCCGTGGGGCGTTGATCAGGTTCTCCAGCGGGTGCGTGAAGCGGCGGGCATTGAAGATGTAAAAGTCACCGCCCACAAGTTCCGCCACACCTTCGCCCGGACCTGGTTGGAGCGCGGCGGCGAGGTGTACAGCCTCTCGCGGCTGATGGGTCACTCCAGTGTCAAGATCACCGAAATCTACCTGGAGGACTTCAAAAGCCGTCAGGCACGGGTACAGCATGCCAAATTCTCGCCGATCAACGGCCTAAAGCTCCGCCAGCGTGGAACAGGGAAGCACACGTACAATCGTGAGCCACGCACTGGCGGCGCCGATGACAACGAGTGACGCACGAACGGTGCGCCTTCACACCGGGATACCTGTAGGTTACAGGTGTCAAGCACTGGGAAACGCGATTCTGCACCTATAACCTTACCAAGTTTTGCCGCTTTTTTGAGGAGGTGAAGTCAACCGTAGAGCAATGAAAAACCCAGGCGTGAAGCGGTTTCACGACCTGGGTGGGAATCGATGAAGGGCTCCTCGGATAGGATTCGAACCTATAACCTTGCGGTTAACAGCCGCCTGCTCTACCATTGAGCTACCGAGGATCATGGGGTCGCTGGAGTGACCTAGCGCAAGGCCTGGTCGGCGTCACAGCGATGTGAAGTATACACCCGCTCCGCGCGAGCCGTCAAGCGAATTTTCCGGAAGGCGTGTGCGCTGGCGCAGTGTCTCACTACATATGCCGGAAGCCCTGGCGAACCAGCATAAATCCCGCAATGAGCGCCAACGCGCCAATCGCCGCCCACTCGATGCGAAAGACATCGAACTGGAAGTCTTTGACATAGATAAGGATGAGCAATTTCGAGGCGCCGAAGTAGAACGCCAACCCGCCCAACGCCAACAGCGCGATACCAGTCAAGTAGGCGACCATTTTGCGCAGCCAGAGATGTGTCGGACTGATCCCATTCGAGCCAATGTATGCCAGTACACCAATGACGATGATAGCGCCAATGAGTGTCGAGTTGTCGTACATTATCGACGTGAATTTATCCATGGCCCCTACCTCCGCAACAGCAATCCAGATCCATGGGTGAACCCGAACCTGACGCCCCTGAACGCACCCGAAAGAGAACGCCTCCTATTGTAACGTGTCTGGCAACCCTTTCTCGCGGCAAGGACGCGGACGCGCATCTCACACCTGTTGCCATTACTTCCCACTAGAATTACGTACGCCTGACATAGCGCTCCTCTGGTATCATAGGTTCGGCCACCCGGGTAGCGTTTGGTCTTTAGAAATGGCTGGCCTCGACTGTTTGGCTGGGTGAAGTAGATGGGGATAGCGCAGTGAAGTTCCGTGTCTGGCATATCACACTGCTGCTCGCGCCTGCTGCGGCTGTGTTGTACTGGTTCAACACGACGGGCGCCACGGCGGGTCAGTTGACGTTCTGGCTCTTTGGCGTCTCGTTGCTCGCGTTGTTGCCGCTGGCGCAGTTCAATGGCGATCTGGTCGAGGTGCTGGCGCGTGGCCGCTCCCAGATCGTCGCGGGTTTGATGAATGCGTTTCTGGGCAACATTCCAGAGATTGCGATTGGCTTCTGGCTGCTGATGCAGGTCGTGCGCCATCCCGAACTGGCCGACTTCAATTACACCATCGTGCATGGTTTGCTACTTGGCTCTGTCATCAACAACGTCCTGCTGACCCTTGGCCTCGCCACCTTCGCGGGCGCATGGCGACACGGACGGCTCCGTTTCAGCCAGGAGCGCGCGGCTGGCTTCGCCTCGATGCTCGGCCTCGCAGTAGTCGGGCTGGCGCTGCCGACGCTCGCGACCGCATTCGCCGACCAGAAGAAGGAATTGCTCGGTTCAGCGACCGAAGAAGCAGTTGGTCTGGTTGTTTGCGCCATCCTCTTCCTCAGCTACATCGCCTATGTCCTCGTCGAATACTTCCACATCGGCGACCGACTCGCCGTCGACATCGCCGAAAAAGCGGCCGAAGCGGAAGAACACCACGCCGAGAAACATCACGATGCTGAGGAGGCGCGCGAAGCGACGGCGGCGGAACTGGCGGCACGCAAGCGCGCCGAAGAGCTCAAACTGGAGCGCGAGCGCGAGCGCGAAGAAGCCAAGGCTGGGTCGCTAGGCGCTGGCGTCACGGCGCTCGTGCTGACACTGCTCGTCATCTCGATCGCCGCGATCGCTGGAGTCTGCGCCACGCTCGTCACCGTCAGCGATCGGGTGATCGTGGCAAGTCCGCTGCTCACGCCGCTCTCCTTCGGGCTGATCGTGCTGCCGATCATCTGCAACTTCGGTGAACTGCTCGAAGCGACACAGATGGCGTGGGGCAAGCGCATGGAGGAGGCGATGGAAGTCGCGGCAGGATCGAGCGTGCAGGTGCCCCTCTTTGTCACGCCTGTCATCGTCTTCCTGGGGTCACTCTTCGCGTTGCTCACGCCGGGATTGCAGCCGCTGACCCTCGCGTTCAAGCCGCTGGAACTCGTGACAGTCGGGCTCGTTGTCTTCGTCTATGCGCTGGTCAATCTGGACGGCGAAACGACCTGGCTCGAAGGCGTGCAACTCTGCGCCTTCTATGCGATGATCGCGCTCACCGCATTCGCGATTCCAGGCCAATAGCGGATCCTTCCGCCCGGCCGGAGGCTGTGGTGGCATCAGGCGATAGCGTCGGCGAGCGTGGGAACAAGCGGTTTCGCATCCCACGGCTGGCCGACGCTGATGCGCTCATAGGCGCCAACGAGCCCACCGAGAAGCGTCTCCCAGCTTTGGGCCTCCGCACGCACACGGGCACGCAACCCCTGACGATAGCGGCGTTCAGGGTCATCTAGCAGCAGGCGGATAGCGCGTGTGAAACCATGCACATCGCGCGCGGGGGCCAGGATGCCCGTCTCACCGTTGCTCACGCTGTCACGCACACCCTCGGCGTCGTAGCCAACGACGGGCAGGCCGCTGGCCATCGCTTCCATCACCACCTGGCCAAACGTCTCGGTGACCGAGGGAAACGTGAAGAGGTCGGCGGAGGCATAGGCCTGCGACAGCTCATCCCCTTTCAGGTAACCGGTGAACGTCACGCGCTTGCCTGCCAACGCCTGTTGGATGTCAGCCCGCGCCGGACCATCGCCCACCAACGCTAGCCACGCCCCCGTGTCGCTTACCGCGCTGAACGCAGCGACAAGGTCGTTGAGGTTCTTCTCATAGGAGAGCCGACCCGCGTAGAGCAGAATGGGAGACTCCGTGTCACCCGTGATACGCCTGCGCCATTCGAGAGAGCGATGCTCAGGGGAAAATGTCTGACTATCGACGCCACGCGGCCAGACTCCAACGCGCTCGAAGCCCTGCCGCCGCAATTCTCGCGCGGTGGATTCCGACGGACCAAGGGTGGCGACACACTGATTGTGTAGCAGTCGGCGATATCCCCACATCGGCGCGACCAAGGCAGTCAGATGATAGTAGGCGCAGTACGCCGCCAGATTCGTGTGATAGGTCGAGACGACAGGCACGCCGATGCGCTGCGCCCATTTGATGCCAGCGGCGCCCAACAGCATGGGGTCCACGACATGCACGACATCCGGATGGAACCGCGCAAGCCGCCGCTCTAGCGAGGGATGCGGTAAGAGGAAGCGCAACTCAGGATAGAAGGGAATAGGCATGCCAGGCGCGCAGTAGATACGCGCACCAGCATAGCGACGAGGCGAGCCTTCTGGCCCAAGGACAATAACGTTGTGGCCTTCGCGCTCCAGATGTTCCAGCAGCATTGCCAGCGTGCGTGTCACGCCGTCTAGCTTCGGCAGAAAATTCTCAGTCACCAGCGCAATCCGCATGGAAGCCTTCCCTTTGCCGAACCAGTCATACCCCCTGACACGATGCCATGCGCGTGTTAAGCGAGCGTTAGCGCGCGTTAAAGCCAGGTTAGGACTGTGTAAAGGCTGCATGCGCCACAACCCAAGCTGATGCAAAGTGGTACGCCGTTTGCTTTTCTGGCATGCGACGTGTGGTATGATCGGCTGTGGCGCAACGGCTGGCTGCATAGGATGACCACGAAGCGTATCGAGTATCTGGAGGTTGTGTCCATGACCGGCGACGACGGACGGGACGCGTCTACTATGATGGCCGAGCGCTATCGCGCGTTGGCGCGTGTTGGCATCGGCGGAACGGCGGTTGTCTATCGGTGCCGCGATCTCCACACACAGCGCATCGTCGCGGTGAAGGCGCTGAAACCCAGCGCCGCCACCGCTGGCCCAGAGGCGGCGGCGCGTTTCCGGCGCGAGGCGCGACTGGCGGGTCGGCTAGCGCATCCTCACATCGTGCGGGTGCTCGACTACGGCTTCACCATCCCGGTAGCAGCCGGACGCCAGAACCATTGGGGCGATGATCCTGACCAGCCCGTGCCCTATCTCGCGATGGAATATATCTACGGCGCCACGCTGAAAGAACTACTCAAGCGCTATGGCCCGTTGCCATTGGAGTGGGTGTGGACCATCGCGGATCAATTGCTCTCGGCGCTGGGGACTGCGCATTCAGTTGGTGTGGTGCATCGAGACGTGAAGTTGCAGAACGTCCTGCTGCTCGATTCATCGATGGAACTGCACACCAAGCTCACCGATTTCGGCATCGCACGGCAGATCGGCGGCGACCTGACGGCGCTGACGGCGACCGGGCAAGTGATCGGAACACCTGACTATCTTTCACCTGAGCAGGTATTGGGTGAGCCAGGCGGCCCATCGTCCGACTTGTACTCACTTGGTATCGTCCTCTATGAGCTGATTACCGGGCGTTTACCATTCGAGGCGGATACACCCCTGGCGGCGGCGTCCAAGCGCATGATGGTGGATGCGCCACCGCTCACGGCATTCCGGCGCGATACGCCAGCGGCGCTGCAGGAAGTCATCATGGTGGCGCTACGTCGCGAGATGTCCGAACGCTTCCAGAGCGCGACCGAGTTTGCACAGGCGCTGCAGTGGAGTCGCGCGCAGTCGCCCGCGCAGCCGCCAGTCGAGCGAGGCGCGTGGTTGGCGGGCGCCCGCGCGCGGCCACAAAACGCTGAACCTGCTGCGGCAGCGCGGCAAACCTCGCGTCCGTCGAATCCATCGCAGGGCGAGATTGACCTCTCGCAGCAGCCAACGGTGCTGCGGGTCATGATCGATACGGCGAGTGATGAGGATTCCACGCCGGGGCGCGTGGTGTAGCGCAGAACGGACGCTTGTGAGCGAGAAGATACTAACTCCTGGCGCTGTTCGCTCGTATGTATCTGTTGGATGAATAGATGCGGTGACGCTCCCTTACCATGGCGGTAAGGACCATACACGCGCTGGCGCAGGATGCCGCCACCGAGCGCGTGAACGAGCGACGACGCTCGCGACTGACAGAACGCCTGGAGCTAGGACCGGCGCAGGCGCATTTCAGCGCCCGACGTGGGCAGAGTGGGTAGACCTCACAGACGCTCGGCCGACGAGAAGCGCGGGCTGTTCGCGCGGCGTCGCGCCGTGTGGAGACATTGTAGTAGAGCAAGTAGAAAGGTGAGACCAGAATGAACAAAGCACAGGTCATTGGAATCGCGGCCGGAGTGACGGTTGGCCTGCTCGGTGTGGCCGTTGGCGTGGCGCTGGCCCGCGAAGAGGGCCGCGAGGCGGCTCGCAAGTGGCTCGCGCAGTCGGGCGATCTGGCGCAAAAGGGCCAGCAGCGCGCTGCCGAGATCGGTGAGCGCGTGCGCACCAACACCGTTCCGAACCTGCAGAACCGTCTGAACACATTCATCTCGCCACAAGCGGCGGACGCGCTGAACTCGGCGCTCTCCAAGGCTGGCCTGAACGGCAAGGCTGAGACCGTCGAGGCGTAAGCGCTCGGCGACACACAGGCCTCACATCCAAGGCGGCGACCGCTCCCTATCTCTGGGGATGGTCGCCGCCTTGCTGTGTGCAATGCGTCACATCATCTGCTTGTGCTGTCATGCTATGCTTGCTTCGAACTGGGTTACGGGAATTGGACGGGGGTGGGAAGATGGCACAGGCGCAACGACGACACATCGCGAGTGGATTGTTGACGGCGGCGATGGCACTGGCGCTGGGGGGATGTACGCTACAATCGCCAATCGCGACGGACACACCAACACCGACATCAGGCTCCGCAGTGGCTGCGGCTACAGCGACTTCAACCACAGCGGCAACCGCGACACCAGCGCCTCACGCGACCCCCACGCCATCCGGGCCACCAATCTGCCAGCCAAATCAATTGTCGCTGGCCATCCAGACTTCGCAAGGCGCGGCAGGGCATATCGCCCAACAAGATCAGTTCACCAACAAGTCGAATGCGACATGCACGCTGTACGGCTACCCCGGCGCGGTGATGCTGGATTCCCAGCAAAAGCCCATCGCGACGAAGACCAACTGGCAAACAACCGGCTTCTCCTACTCAAATCAGCAGAAACAGTTGGTGACCCTGCATCCCGGTGGCGTGGCCTATTTCATCGTCGAATGGTCGGATGTGCCGGTGGGTACTGAGACGAGTTGCCCAACTGCAACGTACCTCTCTGTGACGCCGCCAAACGACTTCAGCGTCCTCACCGCCGCCGACTCGATCAACGCCTGCAACGGTGGAACGCTGGGTATCTCGCCGGTCGAGCCGAACAAAATCTGGCCATAGACTCACATCTACGCGAAGGGAGAAGGACATGCCCGACGGGAGATGGTCACGAAGCGCCGCACACGCAGGATTCGTGCGGGCGGCGCTGGCGGCGCTGGTCGCAGGCGCGCTCGCTGGGTGCGCCACCCCAACGACGGATCAGGGGACGACTACTGCCCTCGTCCCAACAAACCCGACAATGACCACTCCTCCGGGCAAACTGGGTAGGGCGGCAACCACCACACCAGAACCATCGCCGACGATCGTGGTGATTGTGGGAGCGCCCGGCGCCTTTGGCCCAACGTGCCTGCCGAGCCAACTCACGTTGACTGTGATCTTCGCGGGCGCGGCGGGAGGGAGCGCCGCAGAGGAGGCCATGTTCACCAATCACGCTCAGGCTGCCTGCTCGCTCAACGGCTTTCCCACTCCGCAGTTTCTCGATGGTCAGCGAAATGCGATGGCGGCGCAGATCGAATATACCGAGCAGGGCATGTGGTCGGGTACAGTTCCAATACAGCCTGTCCAGTTGGCTCCTGGCGCATCTGCATACTTTATGATGTTCGGGAGCGATGGGCAGACGGGGACCCTAACCACATGCTTTACGCCTACCTATCTCGCAGTGACGCCGCCAAACGTCTACGGCGCGATCACCATCCCCAGCAAAGTCGCCGCATGCGATGGCCGACTGTTCATCTCGCCGGTCGAGCCGAGCATGGCGACATTCCACGGCGGATGAGCGGCGGCGTCTGAGGCTACTTCACCTCGTCGCCTGCCGGAACGTATTTCTCACCCTGTGGCCAATTCGATTACTCTGCTGGCACGGATGTTCATTCGCTCCGTGGGCTACTGACGGTGCAAATCAGCGGTCAAAATAGAAGCCTGCCCCCAGATCGGCGATCAAACCAGGATGAACGGGCCGCCATCCTAAGCGCTCCTGCGTCTGGTCGCTCGGCCAGGAGATATCGAGTGACGCTATGGCGCCAAGAAAGCCGAAGTGGGCGAGTGCCTCCTCCTGGGAAATGCTGACCGTCGGCACGTTCAGGCGCTGACCGATGACCTCAGCGATCTGCCGGAAGGGCACGCCCTCGTCGCCGGCTCCCTGCCACCGCAACCCCGCTGGCGCCGTTTCCAGGACCAGCCGGAACAGGTGCGCCGCATCGTTCTCATGGACGGCTGGCCAGCGGTTGGCCCCATCGCCGACATAGGCGGAGACACCTTTCTCGCGCGCGATGCTAATCAGGCTCGGGACGAAGCCATGCAGATCTTTCGGCCCGTGCACGGACGGCGCCAGCCACACGACCGACGTGCGCACGCCGCGCTCAGCCAGGGCGAAAACCACCTTCTCCGATGCCTCCCCGTTGCGGTGACCAGTGATCACGAACGGTTTGCCCGAGCCCTCCAGCGCTGCGCCCATCGTCTCGACAGCGTGTAGATCGGTAGTGAGCGCGTTGTCGAAGTTCGTGAGGTCGTGCACAAAGGCCAGGTGAATGACCCCATCGGCGGCTGCGGCGCCGATGCGCAGACTGTCGAGGTCGTCGAGGGCGCCACGCTGCGCCTGAGCGCCCGCAGCCGCGAGCGCAGCGGCAGATGCGTCTGAGCGGGCAAGGCCAGTGACCGCATGCCCAGCTTCCAGCAGTTCGGCCACGACGAGTGAACCGATGTGCCCGCTCGCGCCAGTAACGAAGACTCGCATATACAAACCTCCTAGAACCACGGTGAGAACACGCTACCCGCGGCCCAAGCCTTGTAGCCGCATTAGGACAGGTGATGTCAGTTACTGTTATCACTATAGTCCTTGATGTCAACCACTGACATCACTTATACTAGGAGCATGAGTAGATGGGAACCCAACGCGCGCGGCCGGCTAGAGCAGGCGGCTCTGGAGTTGTACCGTGAGCGCGGATTCGACCAGACCACGGTGACGGAGATTGCCGAGCGAGCCGGGCTCACGGAGCGGACGTTCTTCCGCTATTTCGCGGATAAACGCGAGGTGCTGTTCTGGGGTCAGGAGCGCTTGCGCGAACTCTATGTACGCGCCATCGCTGCGGCTCCGGAGTCCACTGAACCGATTGACGCGGTCGCATTGGCCCTGGAGGCAGCGGTACCGGTGTTCCACGAGCGCCGGGAGCTCGCCCGCAAGCGCCAGGCCGTGGTCGAGGCCAATCCTGGACTCCAAGAGCGTGAGTTGCTCAAAAGCGCAGCGCTCGCTGCCGCCATGGCTGAGGCGCTGCGGAATCGTGGCGTGCCTGAGCCGACCGCGAGCCTCGCCGCCGATGTCGGCGCTATCGCCTTCAAGACAGCGTTCGCCCGCTGGGTGAGCGACCCGGACAAGCACGACCTGTCGCGGCTCATCCGCGAGTCGCTCGATCAACTCAAGAGCATCACCGCTGGCGCCTGATCTCTGATCTCTGGCCGCTCTATCCTCGCGCAGATGCGTTCCTAATACGCGCTATTAAGCCGTGAGCGAGGATAGAGAGGGACAAGTGCCCACCGAGAGAGGACGTGGGCGTCGTCATGTTCGCCAACAACGAACAGCGCCCAGTAGATAGCCACGGGCGGCTGTTCATCTCGCCCATCGAGTCGAGCATGGCGACAGTCCACGGTGGTTGTATGCGACGCCTGCGCTACTTCTCCGCGCCGCGCGCCAGGCCGATGACTTGATTGACGGGACCGCTGCCCATCACCAGCAGCACATCGCCGGGCTGGCGTAGTTCGCGCAGGAGCGCGGCAGTCTGCGGGAAATCGCCGCCATAGCGTGCGGCCTCAGGCTTGTGGACGAAACCAGGTTGCGCCTGCACCGCGCGCACCAGATCGGAGCCGTGGATGATACCGGTGTCGCGCTCGCGGGATGGCTGAATCTCCACCACCACGACCTCATCGCCCGTCGCTAGCGCCTCGGCGAATTGCGTCAGGAAGCGCTGGAGCCGCGTGTAGAGCGTCGGTTGGAAGATCGCGACGATGCGTTGGCCGGGGAACCGCTTGCGTGCGGCGGCGATGGTCAGCGCAACGGCGTGCGGGTGGTGCGCGTAGTCATCTACCCAGACGAAATCGCCATCAGGGATAATCTCGAAGCGCCGCTGCAAGCCATCGAACTCGCTGATCGCGCGGATAATGACCTCGGGCGAGGCGCCGAGCGCACTGGCAGCCGCGGCAGCCGCCACGGAGTTCGCGACATTGTGGCGACCGGGGATGCGCTGGGTCACATGTCCCAGCGAGCGCCCATCCAGAATCAACTCAAAGCTCGTCTCCGCGCCAACCTGCACATCGCGCGCCATCACATCCGCATGCCCACCCTCGACGGAGAAGGTGCGCACAACGCCGGGCCAGTCGGGTCCAAGCTGGGCGAGTGTGTCGCGGCAGCCGGGGCTATCGGCGCTCGTGACGATGGTAGGCGGCGGCGCGCCGTGCGTGGAGGGTGACATATCCATCCCCTTGAGGAAGAGCGCGAAGGCGTCGCGAATCTTCTCATACGAGGTGAAGAACTCGGGGTGGTCATACTCCACTTCGGTCAGCACGACCAAGCGCGGATGATACGACAGGAAGTTGTAGTTGAACTCGTCCGCCTCGTTGACGAAGTAGCGTCCAGCGCCGGGCCGCACATTGGAGTCCCACGAGCGCACAATGTCGCCGACCTCCACCGTCGGATCGAATTGCGCGCCGATGAGCATCGCGCCGAGCAACGCTGTCGTCGAGCCTTTGCCATGCACGCCCGCGACGGAAACGCCAATACTGCCGCGCATCAGCAGTCCTAGCAACGGCTGCCACTGCGAGACGGGTATGCCCAGCGCTTGCGCCGCGGCCAGTTCGTGGTGATTGGGATGCAAGAAGGTGACGGCGGGATTGGTGACGACGAGATCAGCACTGGCGACATGCTCATCGTTATGCCCGATGGTGATGGGGATGCCCGCTTCGGTCAGCATCTTGCCCAGCGACGTCGGCGTGTGGTCGCAGCCAGTGACGATGGCGCCAGCCGCTTGCGCAACGAGGAGCCCGGCGGAAATACCGTGGCCACCTGCGCCGACCGCGTGTATCCGCTTGCCGCGTACACCGTCGGGAAAGGCTTGCTCTAGCGTCGCGAGATCCGCGAGCCGCACTGCCTGACTCTGGTCGCCTGTGTTCTCCGCCTTATGCATACGCCTGTCTCTCCGCTCGAATGCGTCTGGCGTGCTCTGCAGTGTCGGTCCATCTGCGTCGCCATTGGTCGCCATCGTGGGTCTAAGCCACGCCATTGTACCATGACGTCCACACCCAGCATGCGCGAGCAGGACATCCCGGCGGGTGTGGCTGGTTGGCGAAACCGCCAACCCCGTTGTGACATCGCACGGCCTCACACACCCGCCTCGCCTTGCACCGCACGCATGTGGAACCTATAATAGCTTCATCATTTGTTCTAGCTCGCCCATGAGGAACGGGCGCACAGCGAGAGGCAAGCGGACCGGTGAACTATACACCGTGCGACAACCCGATCACGAGCATCAACTGGCGGCGCCATCGGCGAGGATGCCCACACTATCGCGAGCGCTGGTATTCTCAGAGCGAACTCCAACTGGAACAGCCCATGTACCAGGTCTTTTGCGGCATGAATACCCCTCCCGGCAGCATCGAAGAGCAGGAGAAGTGCCTGTCGAGCAAGACGCGCTGCTGGCGGTTGGAGAATCGGGCCGGAAAGGACGCCATGCGCGCGAATCAAGACCCCATCCCCATGTCGAGTATCAAGCGCCGCCCCGCCTAGAGACCGGCGTCCTTGCCCCCAGCATATACACGGCCTTGCAGCGCTACGGAACCGTCATCAGGCCCAGCCGCACCTTCAGCGCGATAATCCGATGCACGGCCTCATGGAGCCGCGTCCGCGAGATGCGTCCACTTGCGACAGCGGAGTTCATCGCGCTGACGACCGCGGCAAGACGATCCTGCGCGATGGGCGCTTCGATCAGATCATCGCCCGCCACGAAGGCGCGCACGCACGCCTCGGCGACGCCCTGGCTCGCGTTCCCATAGCCTTGCGACTGCATGTATTGGATGAGCCCTTGCGCGTCCATCGCATCCGTGACGATGACCCCCTGATAGCCCAATTGTCCTCGCAACACCTGCTGCACCAGCACAGGCGAAAGGTCAGCCGGATTGTGCGAGTCATACGCCGGAACGAAGACCGTCGTCACCATGATCATGTCTGGATGGCGTGTTAACAGCATGCGGAATGAGGCGAAATCCACCGCATTCAACTGTGTCCGGCTTGAGTTGACGGTCGGGAGCGTAAAATCGGGGTTTCCGGTTGATGCGCCGAGCCCTGGCCAGTGCTTCAACGTGCCTCCAACGCCATGTTGCTGCAATCCGTCGAGGAACGCCCCGGCGTAGGTCGAGACAGCGCCTGGCGTCGTTCCAAACGTGCGGCTCTGCTGGATGCCGCCACCCTGATAGACATCGGCCAGCGGCGCGAAGTCCATGTTGAAGCCAAGGGCGCGGAGGCGCTGTGCATCGGTCTGAGCCTGCGCATATACCTGCGACGTGCTGCCGGTCGAGGCGAGCGACCACGGCGATGGCGTCGAGCCATAATAGAACGACAGGCGATCGACGATGCCGCCTTCCTCATCAGTGGTGATGAGCAGCGGAATGCCAGCGTGCGCTTGCAGGTCGTGGGTCAGTTGCTGCATGCCCGCGCGTGTCGTGGGCATGAGCGCGCCGCCGCCATAGTTGGGGAAGATGATGGCGCTGCCAAGATGCCACTGTGTGAGCGCCTGATTGAGATTGCTGTTATAACCACTGGCGTAGACCGCCAGCATCAGTGTTTGCCCGACCTGTTGAGAAGTCGAGAGCGTATTGATATATGCGTCTATGCGCTGATCGAGTGTCGGCGCGGGTTTCGGCGTCGCGGTAGGCGCTGGCCTCGGCGTCGCCGTTGGTACGCTCGTCGCGGTGGGCGCACTCGTCGCCGTCGCGGTGGCCGTCGCGGTGGCGCTCACAGTTGGTGTGGGACGTGAGCCAGCGATTGGTGTCCCGCAGCCGGCCAACACGGTGAGCGCAATCACTGTGACAAGCGCGCCGCGCATCACGCCGTGAACTTGCTTGCCCATAGTTGACCTTCTTTGCTGCCACATCTATTCATGTGGGCTAGACCTCCCCATGATGACGCTATCAGATGCTATGTATTCAAAGAGTCACGAAACGAGCGCGCCGCGTATCTTGTAGGTCACACATTCACTATGCCGCCCAGCATTCGATACTTAGGTCGTGCGGAGGAGTCGAAACGTTATGGAGCAGGCGACGGCTGGGACGCTCGATGTAGCGGTCGCCGTGGACATCGGCGGAACGACGACACGGGTAGCGCTGGTTCAGCTGGCGAGCGCGCAGGCGCGCCAGTGGGAGCGCGTGGCGACGTTCCCAACAGAGCCAGGCTACACGGCGCAGGTCGCGCGTGTGGCAGAGGCTGTACACATGGCGACGCAACTGGCGCGGCGACAGCATGCAGGCAAGCGGCCGATGGGCGTCGGCGTCTCGCTGGGCGGACGCATCGCGCCTGATGGCTCTGGCGTCTCGGTCGCACCAAATCTGCGGGACTACGAGGGGCGCCCATTCGTCCAGAAATTGAGCGCGGCATGCGATGAGATGCCCGTGCGGCTGGCGCACGACGCCGTCTGCGGACTGCTGGCCGAGCGGCGATTTGGCGCGCTCCAGGGCGACGAACGCTGCGCCTACCTGACGCTCTCCACCGGGACAGGCTGCGCGACGCACGTGCAATCGCCGGGGAGCGCCATGGGCGTGACGACATCCATCGAGCTAGGCCACCAACTGCTCGATGGAAACACGCGTCTTTGCCTCTGCGGCCAAACTGGATGTCTGGAAACGTACACCGGCGGGCGACAACTCGAACTGCGCTATGGCAAACCCATCGAAGCGCTGCCAGATCACCCGCTATGGGATGAGTTGGTGGACAAATTGAGCCTGGGAGTGGTCAATCTGGCGCATCTCACGCGGATCGAGCGTGTGGCGCTTGGCGGGGCTATCGCGCTGAATCGTCCCGGCCTGCTCGACGCTTTGCGCGCAGCGGTGGCCAGTCGGCTGCGAGGCGCGCAAGTCGAGATTGGGCTGGCTGAGCTCGGCGAGTCGGCGCCACTGATCGGCGCGGCGACGCTACTGATGACGCCCGCTGACGAAATCGTCTCCTGATGTGAGCGGATGAAGGGATGACCAATGCGCGACCTGACCTCGAAGATCACCGAGAAGATCACCGATGAGCAGACGCGGCGAATGGCGGCAGGGTTGGGCCTCTCGTTGCTGGTATTCGGTGTCGCGCCGACCCTGGCGCCCCGGACATTCGCCAAACTGTTTGCGTTCGCTGAGCCCGATACGGAAACCGCTTCGATGATGCGCAGCGTAGGCGTGCGCGATATGGCGATGGGCGCGGGTCTGCTGGCGACGGCGGCAAGCGGCGGACCGTACGCGCCCTGGCTGCTGGCGCGCGTGCTTGCGGATGGCGGCGACACCGTCTCAGTCGGCATCGCCATCGCGCAGGGGCAGCGCCATCCACGTTTCATCTTGCTGGGCGGGCTGGCGCTTGCCGCCGCTGTCGCCGATGCCACGCTCTGGACGCTCGCCCGCCGCGCCAAATAGCGTTGATCTACAGGCTTACTCGCCGCCGATGACGCCAGAGAACGTCGTGACCTCCAGGCCATCCGCGCGCAGACGTGCAACGTACGGATTGATGCCGACGCTATCGCCTGCGATATGCCCCATCACTAACAGATTGCCCCTGATACCCTCAGCGGCCAGCCGCTCCGCATCCTCCCGAGGGAAGTGGATGCAGCACAGCGTGTCTACCCCATGCGTGAAGTAGGCGCGAGCCACGGAATATCCACCGTTGGTGTAGGCGCCATGCGAGACGACGACCCGCCCCACCTGCGCCTCCCACGCGCCCAGCGGAACCTGCATCTCTGTGCGCGCGGCGGCGAACGGCGACAGCTTGAGCAACGCATCGCGCAGGTCGGCTACCGTCGCGGCAGGATTGGCCGCCACTGCGTTGTCTACCGTCCCCTGCATGATGCGCCGACCCACCTCATCCAGTGGGGAATGGATGTTCAGAAACGGCGTCTCAAGCAGGCGCGCCACGGACGCGACGTGGTCATAGTTCTCACGCTGAGCCGCCGCCTGGAATCCAGCGATGCGGTCGGCTACCGCTGCTTCCGCGACCTCGCGCCGCACGCCTGCTGCCACCATCTGCTGGACATGCAGACGATACACCTCCCAGTAAGGGCCAGCATAGCCAGCGGGATGGTGCGCGATGACGGCATGATAGCCGAGTTGTCGCGCCATGAAGAGTTCCGCCGACCCCACATCGATGCCCAGCAGGACATGGCTGATGCGCGTCCCAGGATAATAAATGGCGCAATCGCCGGGCATACTATCCCAGCCCGCCATCTCCAGCGCAATCTCCATCAGACGCGCCGTCGTCACAGCCGCCATCGTACAGCCTCTTTCATGGCAGGGAGACCATCAAGATATCCTTGCGCTTGCGGGTTAGAAATTGAACTCTAGCGCCTTGCTGGGCGCGAAGCCCAGATCGAGATAGAGCGGCTGCCCCATATCAGACGCCCACAGCACTAGCCGATGCATACCCATCTCGCGCGCCCGCGCCATCAACTGCTCCATCAGGCGACGCGCGACACCACGCCGACGCCACGCGGGGTCTGTGTAGACGCTAGAGACATAGCCGCGCTTACGATACTGCTCCGTCAGGCTCGGCAGCATCACCCACCAGATGAGAATGGCGCAGGCGATGACGCGGCCATCCACCTCAGCGACGAACGGGATGTGCGCGCCCCGCTCGATCTCCGCGCGAATATCCTGGTGTGTGGCCTCGACATACGCGGCGCGATTGGCCTCCGTCGCGGGATACTCAGGATGGCGCTCCGTCTCCATTTGCCAGCGCATCTGCGCTAGCGCATCCACGTCGGCGGCTGACGCCACGCGATAGGTGATTACGCTGTCGCCGCTTACACCCTGCGCCACTACTCCTGCTCCTGGCTGGTGATGAGTGAGTGCCCTGTCATGCCCTCTGGCTGCGGAATGCCGAGCAATTGTAGCATCGTCGGCGCGATATCAGCCAGGATGCCATTGCCGCGCAGTTTCGCGTCGGGCCACTGCGGCACGACGAAGAAGAACGGCACCGGATTCGTCGTGTGCGAGGTCAACGGCTTGCCAGTGTCATACTCAACCAACTGCTCCGCGTTGCCGTGGTCAGCCGTTATGAGCGCGGCGCCACCCTTCGCCAGCGTCGCCTCGACCACGCGACCCACACCTGCGTCAACCGCCTCGACCGCCTTGATCGTCGCGTCCAGCAAGCCCGTATGGCCCACCATGTCGGCGTTGGCGTAATTCATGATGATGACATCATACTCGCCGCTCTCGATGCGATTGACCACCTCATTGGTCAATTCGACGGAACTCATCTCCGGCTTGAGGTCGTAGGTCGCAACCTTCGGCGAGGGAACGAGCACGCGATCTTCACCGGGGTACGGCTGCTCGCGTCCGCCATTGAAGAAGAAGGTGACGTGCGCGTACTTCTCTGTCTCCGCGCTGTGGAACTGCTTCAAACCGCGATCAGCCAGAATCTTCGCCAATGGCTGGTCCACATTGTCGGCGGGGAAGGCGACGTCCACTGGCAGGCCCGACTCATACTCCGTCATGGTGACGAACACCAGATCATCGAGACGCGGCCCGCGCTCGAACTTGCCCTCCGCCTGATGTGGCAGTTCCGGCAGCGCGAAGGCTTTGGTCAACTCGCGGCCACGGTCGGAGCGGAAGTTGAAGTAGATCACCGCGTCGCCCGCCTCGACGATGGTAATAGGCTTGTCGTCATCCATCAGGACGATCGGCTCGATGAATTCGTCCGTCACCTTGCGCTCATACGATTCCGCAATGGCTGCGACTGGGTCTGTGGCGCGCTGGCCCTCGGCGCGTGTCATCGCCCAGTACACACGCGCGATACGGTCCCAGCGGTTGTCGCGGTCCATCGCGTAGTAGCGACCAGAGATAGTCGCCACGCGCGCGGGATGCTCGCCGCCAAGTTCACTCGCCCGCGCTACCAGTTTAGCCATATACTCCTTCCCACCGAAGGGTGACGTGTCACGACCATCGGTGAAGGCATGGATGAAGACGCGCTCGACCTCAGCGCTCCGGGCCATCTTCAGCAGCGCTTCCAGATGGCTCTGGTGGGCATGCACACCGCCATCGCCGATGAGCCCGCAGAGGTGCAACTTCGAGCCATTGCGCTTGACGTGCTCGATCGCCTTCAACAACGCGGGATTGCGGAAGAACGTGCCATCATGAATGGCCGCGCTGACACGAGTGAACTCCTGCAAGACACGCTTGCCCGCGCCGATGTTGAGATGGCCGACCTCAGAGTTGCCCATCTGCCCCTCAGGCAGGCCGACCGCCGGACCGGAAGTAGCCACCTGCGTGTGCGGCCACTGGCGTTCGAGGGCATCGAGATGGGGCTTGCGCGCCATTGCAATGGCATTGGCGTCTTTGCGTGGATTGATGCCATACCCATCCATCACAATCAGCGTGAGAGGGCGTGGAATACTCGGCATGACGGCGTGACTCCTCTGTCTGCTCGTAGGTCATCGTTATCCGCACGGGTCCGCGGCGGCTCTGGTGGCCGTGGCGTGTCGCCCGACTGGGCAATCAGTTCAGGCGCCCCAATTGGCTGGGAGCCCCAATCTCCTATGCTATAATACGCGATGGCTGAAGCAGCACGGCAGATCGCAGGCTGGATGGGCATTACGCGGATCTATTGGCGGCGATGGCAAGGCACTTTGGATCTTGCCAGGGGAGGATCGATTGGCACAAGCGCGACTGGTTCCATCTGAGCGCAGACGAGAACGCGCACGTCGCTCGAACTCAGTCCTGTTGCGCGAACTCATCGAAACGATCGTCCTGACAGCCGTGGTCTTTCTGGTAGTGAACTTCGCCGTGAGTCCGTTCACGGTGGATGGGCCGAGCATGCAGCCAGGGCTCGTGACGGGTGATCGAGTCATGGTGAATAAGTTTGCCTACGACTTCGGCGGCCCAGCGCGCGGTGACGTGATTGTCTTTCATCCCCCCAGTGACCCAGGAGAAATCTACGTCAAGCGCGTCATCGCCATACCTGGCGACCGCATCTCTGTCACGGCGGGCTCTGTCATCGTCAACGGCAAGACCTTGAATGAGCCGTACATCGAGCCGCTCAACCAGAACGCGCCCGAGAACGCCAGCGTACTGCCTACCATCACGCTTGGGTCCAATCAATACTTCGTGATGGGCGACAATCGGCAGAACAGCATTGATTCACGCATCTTCGGCTATGTGCCACGCAATAACATCATTGGCAAAGCCGAGTTCATCTATTGGCCCCTGCCGGCCGTGCATGGCATTCCCACCTATACGGGAAGCGGTCACTAGCGACCCAGGCCAGCACGAGCAGACGAACATTCCAACGACAGGACAAATCCTCTCTGGTCGCGTTGGCGCCGGGGAGGATCTATCAAGAGTCGCGCCGTATCTCGCGGCGCGGAGGGAGAGGCTCTGGGAATGCGGACGAGCACAGTGAGTCGCACAGCGGCTGAACGCCGCGCGCACCTGATGCGCGAATTGGTCGAGGTGCTGCTCTTCGTCGGTATCGTCTTCGCGGCGGTAAGCGTGACGCAAAGCTTCGGGACGGTAGATGACTCGATGCAGCCGATGCTCACAACTGGGCAGCGAGTGCTGGTCAACAAGGCCGCCTACATCTTCGCTGGCCCTGCACGTGGCGATGTCGTGCTGGTCGCGGACCCGCAAAACCCCTCGCAATTACTGCTGCGCCGGGTCATCGCCATCCCGGGCGATACGTTGCTCATCACGTCATCATCAGTCAACGTGAACGGTGTCACGCTCGACGAGCACGCCTATACCAACATCCCGCAGGGGCAGCCCGAAAGCCAGTTCATCGGCAAATATACGATGCAGTCCAACCAGTATTTCGTCATGGCCGATAGCCGGCTGGCATGGTCCAGCACGGACTCACGCGGCTTTGGGACAGTCTTACGCAGGAACCTCATCGGCCGAGCCGAGGTGGTCTATTGGCCACTCAAGCAGTTCCACTGGATACAGAGCTACTCAAACGTCTTCTCCAACGTACCAAATCGCTAGGCATTACCAGGCGGCGCCCGGGCGGGGATACCCGCCGCTCCATTGAAGGGATATATGCGCGACTATGGGCTGGCCACGTACGCTCTTTTGGGCCCTCGGCGCCTTCGTCGCGTTGACGACGGGTGGGCTGCTGTGGTTCACCAATTCACTCGCGCGGAATCTGCTGCGCCCAACACGCAAGCCGCTGAAGCTGACGCCGTCAGACGTTGGCCTCACGCTGGAAGATGTGCGCATCAGCGCGCCGCGCGGTGAGCTAGCCGCATGGTATCTGCCCACTCGCAATGGCTGTACGCTTATCTGCTGTCACGGCATCCACGACAATCGTGGCCAATGGCTGGAGCAAATTGCTCGGCTGCACGAGCGCAGTGGCTATGGCGCAGTACTCTTTGATTTCGCGGGTCACGGCCACAGCGAGGATGGGCTCGTCACATATGGCATACGCGAGCGCGGCGATGTGGAAGCGATCATCGCGTGGTTGCGCGCCCGTGGCGATGTGAACATGGACGGACTCGGCGTGATGGGCTATTCGCTCGGCGCCATCACCGCCACGCTCGCCGCCGCGACGCTGCCAGAACTGCGCGTGCTAGTGATCGAGAGCGGATTCGCCGACCTGGAACATGACATCGCTCAACTCTTCACCCGTTTCACCCACCTACCCGCGTTCCCTCTGGCGCATCTGGTGGTCTGGTGGGCGCAGCGCCTCGCCGATGTCCGTCTGAGCGACATTCGCCCCGCGCAGGTGATCGGGCAGGTCAGCCCACGCGCCTGCCTCATCATCGCAGACCTGCAAGACACACTCGCCGATGAGCCATACGACGGCGAACGTCTCTTCTCATCCGCGGGCGAGCCGAAAGAACTGTGGCAACTGCAGGACGCTGGCCATGTCCAGGCGTATTGGAAGTATCCTGAGGCGTGGGTGACGAAAGTGGGCGACTTCCTCGACCAACATCTCGCAGATCATGTCGCCGCCGAAACCAACGCGCAATCGTAGCTGGGCTCACCTGCCAGCCCGTTCATCTCGTCCAGAATCGACAGAACTATGCCAGAACTCCCTGAAGTCGAATATGTCGCGCGACAACTGCGCGCGACGCTGCCTGGTCGGCGCTTCACCGACGTGGAGATCCGCTGGGAGCGTAGCATCGAGGGGATGGCGCCGGAGGAGTTCCGCGCCGAGGTCATCGGGCAAACGGTGACACAGGTCGGGCGTCGCGCGAAGTACCTGCTGCTCACGCTCGACGATGGACGACTGCTGATCGTCCACAGGCGCATGTCGGGCAACCTGCTGCTGACCGCTGCCAACGCGCCCGAACCGCTCTATGCGAGAGTCCTCTTCACGCTCGACGATGGTCGCCGCCTGATCTACTCCGACCCGCGCAAGTTTGGCCGCATCGCGCTGGCGGCGCCCGACGCGCTGCCCACACGATTCAACGACCTTGGTCCTGAGCCGCTGGAAGCCGACTTCACACCCGATGCGCTCGCGGCGCGGCTCGCGGGTCGCAAGACCGCCATCAAAGCGACGCTGCTCAACCAGACCGTCGTCGCGGGCCTGGGCAACATCTACGCAGACGAAGCGTTATTTCGCGCGCGCATCCATCCCCTGCGGCCAGCGGGAGCGCTGACGGAGGATGAGGTGGCACGGCTGCACGCGGGCGTCCAGGGGGCGCTGACAACGGGAATCGCGCACGGCGGCACCACTTTTGGTCGCCATCGCGACATCTATGATGAAGCGGGCGTAAACCTGGAGCATGTCGAAGTCTATCGCCGCGCTGGACAACCCTGCTTGCGCTGTGGCGCGCCCATCGAACGCATCATCGTAGCGCAACGCAGCACACACTTCTGCCCACAATGCCAACCGCCGCGCTCCGAGTAGGTTCGGAGCGCGGCGGCATGTGAAGTGGTTAGTGAGATTGGTCGCGACTACGGTGTCGCCGTTGGCGTCCCGCCCGCGCCTGGTGTCGAGTTTGGTCCGGCGGTCGGGGTCGGTGTGAAGAGCGCGCCCGGCGTGAAGAACGTCTCATTCGTATAAGGCGCGCCATTATACTGCGTTGTCACCGTCACGATCACCGGCGTACCAGGGCTCGAATCGCTGAACGCCACCTGAGTCGTCGCGATGCCATCTGTGCCAGTCGTCACCGTAGCGGACTGGTTGATAGGCGCGCCGATCAGGAATGTCACGGCGATACCCGGACTGGGAGGCGAAGGTGGCGTCCGCATGGTGGGGTCCTGCACGCGGCAGATCGCATAGATCGTGATGGTATCTGGATTACCCGGCGAGTAGTTGGACGGCCACGCGCCAATCGTCAGCGGGGGGAAGGTTGGTGTGGGGCTGGCGTCCCCAGGCCCAGGAGTGATCAGCGTGAAGTTCTTTCCGACGCCCGAACCGCCCGTTCCTGTGATGGTGGACGTCTGACAGGCCACTAACGCAACAGACATCACGCTCAAGGCCACGACCATGATCGCAAAGCGCCGCAACCGAAGTCCCATGATACTCCTCGAACCTCCATGCCAACGCCAAAATGTCGCGCCAAACCATGCGCAATCCTGCATGATCGCCCCGTCGTACCAAGACAATCCACGATAGTATAGGCATACTGCACGGGCATCGCAAGACTGCCCGCTGGTTTTCCACCGGTCAATCCGCATGAATTCAGGCCTCAGATGCATTGGGAACCTGCGCCAGATGGGCTACTTGCCGAGACGCGCAGCGCTGGCAGCGATTGGCGGCGTGTGCTACGCTGACATGCGCGGCGCCTGTTTGAATATCACCACTGGCGCCGATACCGATCGGTTTACAATGGGGAGAAGAGCGATGAACCAGCGGCGAAATGACGAGCGAGATGATCTCACGTGGGAGGTCGCCGAGGTCGCCCAGCCAACTGCGGCTGCGCCTTCCGCTCACCCCCAGCATGCCACAGCTCCCCTGACGCCGCTCGTCGAAGCGCGCCTAGACCTCGGACGCGCCGCACGCAAGGGCATACCGGAGGTGGTGCTGGCCGAGACGAAGCGCGACGACCAGCTCGTCGCCATCGTACGCGCGTTCCTGGAATGCAATGGCCTCGCGCTCGTCAGCCGCGCCCGCCCCGGGCAACTCGAATTGCTCGCGCGCGAATTCCCCGAGATGCATATGGAATTACGCGAGTCGGCCCGCGCGGCTGCGCTGCATGCGCCGGGCTACCAGCGACCGCGCACGGGTGGCCACGTCGGCATCCTCACGGCAGGCGCGGGTGACATCCCCGTCGCCGAGGAAGCGCGAATGGTAGCCGAGGAGATGGGCTGTCGCGTCACGACGATCTATGACGTGGGCGTGGCGGGCATCCACCGGCTGTTCGGACCGCTCGACGCGCTGCTGGCGAGCGATGTCGCCGCTATCGTCGTCTGCGCCGGAATGGATGGCGCCCTGCCGAGTGTGGTAGCGGGTCTTTCGCATGCGCCTGTCATCGGCTGCCCCACCAGCATCGGCTACGGCGCTGGCGGCAAAGGTCGCGCCGCACTCCTCTCGATGCTCCAGACCTGCGCGCCAGGGCTTACCGTCGTCAACATCGACAATGGTGTGGGCGCTGGCTCGACTGCCGCGCTGATCGCCAACCGAGTCGCGGCGGCGCAATCCACCTCCGAAAGCTAACATACACCTCAAATCTTTCTCACAGGATGCAACCTTTGTATCCAAGACACGTACATATGGATAGCTGGCTGGCATGTAAGGTGCTGTAAAACAAAGCGCCGATGCTTGTCGGCAGAGTGAGTGGCGTCTGGAAGGATCTGGACCTACCAATCACCGACGATACCTGACGTCGGAAACGGTACGGCCGGTTTGCAGGCTCTCCAGACGCGCATATGCGTCTGTGGGACCACTGCCCAGACCTACTCACACGCATGCGCGTTTGAAGAAAGGCCTCCACAGAGGCCCAATGGCCCTGACGGGTCAGTATGAACCAATGAGAGAGGTGCAATCTATGGCTGCTAGCAAGCGCGGACCAGAGCCAGGTTCTGACAAAGCGAAACATGGCGGACAGGCAGTGCGTGAAAAGTACGGCCCAGAGTTCTATAGCAAAATTGGCAAAAAGGGCGGCGAGGCCGTCAAATCGAAACTCGGTTCCTCGTTCTATGCTGAGATCGGCAAGAAAGGTGGCGAGTCCACGAAGCGCCAGCAGGGACCAGAGTTCTACAGCCGCATCGGTAAGAAGGGTGGCGAGCGCGGTCGCGGCACACCCAAGCAGCAGAAGTCCTAACACAGAGACGCAACGCGATCAGGTACGCGGCTCATCCGAGCAAGCGTCTGAGTTCGCTCACCGGTACTAGTAGGTGAGTTGGACGCCATCGGCTGCGACGGCGATGGGGGAATCTCCCCCACGCCGTCGCGTTTCTTTTGCTCATTTCAAGCGGTCTGATGGGCATCCAGACGTCCATCATCGGATGGCAATGCACGTGCAACGAAAAAATGCAAGACTACTCAACTATCTATAAATAATACAAATACATTGCATAGGAAACATTCATTGGACTTTTACGAAAGGGCTGGGTATACTTCCACCATCGCACAAGTGATTCGGGGCTGTTCTCCCAACCTCACCTGCGGTCAGGCGGCTGAGCTGCTTTTCAGTCGCCATACGCATCTCGCGGGCTGTTTTCCGCGAAGTGCGCACACGGCGCGACACAGGCTGATTTCTGTATCACGCCACAAAAGGCTCAGGCTGATTTCTGAGCGCAAATCGTCCAGGCGGCTATCTGGACAAGGTCGCGTAGATCCCGGGCTGCTTCCGGTTGATGCGCGATGACGGTGAGCAGGTGGTTTCTTCTCACCCACGCATGAAGCGCCGAAGCTGTTCTTTCGGCCTGATAGCGTTCGAAATCTGGGGCGGAATGGTTCCGCCCCTTTTTCGTGTCTTCTTCGTGTCTTCTTCGTGTCTTCTTCGTGTCTTCCGCCAGGCGTAGCCCTGGTGATTTTGTGCGATAGTCTCTATGGCAGCCACCTGTGTTCGCCCCGCATTGGCGGATGGCCGAAGGATGGCCAGAGCGCGCTCACAGGTACAGGAGACACAAGGATGCGAGATGAACTGACTGTGACGATTCCGGCGCTGGCGCTGGTCGTGCTCGCAAGCCACACTGAAGCGACAGCGCAAAACTTCGCTGAACGCCACTTTGCCCCTGATGAGATCTTCTCCATCGCGCCTGAATCCGCTGATCCAGCGGCTTTCGAGGAAGCGCGCATCAACATCGGGCGGCGGCTGGCTGATGGCCTACTAACGGCCACGGTGATCGCCAACCCAGACGCGGGTTCGACGTCCACGCTGGCGCGACTGGCGCATCACTATGATGTCGCGCCCGTCGCCATCCTGCTCGGCGATGGCATCTCCTCTGCCCGTTTCCCGATTGGCCCACGCGGCTACGCCTCGGCTGAGATACTTGCCCCTGCGGCATTGGAGAAGGCTTGTGTCGTCCGACAGCCGCTGGCGTGCGATCTGCGCGGTGAATGTGGCCCATTCGACATCATCGGCGACGTGCACGGCTGCTACGCCGAGTTGGTCGAGCTGCTCGAAACTCTGGGCTATGCGCGCGACGACGAGGCAGGCATGCGTCATCCAGACGGGCGACGCGCCATTTTCGTTGGCGATCTCGTAG
>DASVZC010000005.1:0-3559 GCA_036391835.1 Ktedonobacterales bacterium
CTTGCCAGAACGTATCCACGGAGCAGTACAGGTCGAGTATACTCATCTGCGATGCCTCCAGATCAGGACTGATGGGTTGTTTGGTAAACCGCATCATATCCTGACTGAAGGCATTTCGCTTATCCAAGACTCACGTTAAGAGGCAATCGCCAATACAATAGACCCTGCCCCAACATAGAGACTCCACGAGCTGAGGCGCCTCATAGCTACCTCCCTGCCTTTCGGGAAAACATCACATGGTCGGGCAGATAATCCCTCTACATGTCTATCTTACGGTCATGCCCAGCCGCGTAAGCAGTGGAGAGATCAGCCGCGCGGGATAACGCATGGGCATGCGTTGATCGGGACCATGTGAGTCGGAGCCAGCGCTGCGGAGTAAGCCCAGCCGTTGCGTGACCGCCTCATACGCTGCGACCTGCTCGGGTGTGTGGGTGGGATAGTAGACCTCCACGCCGTCCAACGCGACGTCTCCAGCCAGCGCCTCTATGTCTGCTGGCTCATAGCGATGTAGCTCGCCCACGCCTCGCCCTGGATGCGCCAGCACGCACAGCGCGCCATCCGCGTGCGCTGCCGCCACTACCCGTTCCATCGGAGCGCGCATCTGCTGATAGCCCGCCTCCGTGACCATCGACATCGCCTCTGCTGGTCCACTCGCATAGCCATGCGCGACGAGCAGTTGGCCCACGTCCATGGCGCGCACGGGGTCGCCGTTTTGCGCCGCGAGTGTCTCACGCTGGCGGGGAAAGGTGTAGCCAAGCGCCAACATCGCCTCATAGATCATCCTTGTATTGGCGCGCATCCGTGTGACTGTGTCGTCTATGATCTTGCGCAGCGCGTCGCTTGCGAATCCTTGCCCCAAAGGCGCATAGCAGAGGAGATGCGCAGGTAGGCCACGCCACTCAGTGGTCACCTCTGTACCCGCAATCACCGCGATACCGTGCTCTGCGCCCAGCGCGATCACCTCCGGAAGGTGCGTCAATTGGTCATGGTCTGCTACGCTGACCAACTGGAATGCTGCGCTAGCTAGCGCGTCGAAGAGGTCAGCAGGTGGCCAGACGCCGTCGCTGTAGCGTGTATGCAGGTGCAGATCCACCGACGCGTCAAACGCAAGACTTTTCTCACCTGACCTCATCGAACGCTTCCTTCTTGTGTCCACTAGCTGTCCACTAGCTGTCCGATGGCGCGCCGCTCATTACTTGTTGGTATACGCCGACGATATTGTCAGCTGCCGAGTCGTTCGTGAACAGCCGGAGCGTTCGTTCACGCCCCATCTGTCCGATTCTGGCGCGAAGCTCAGGGTCCGCCTCCAGGCGCATCAACGCGCCACGTAGCGCCTCCACATCGCCCTCAGGCGTCACAAGCCCTGCATCGCCAATCACACGTGGAATCTCGCCAGAGTCTGACCCGACAACCGGCGTCGCACAGGCCATCGCTTCAATGAGCACCCGACCAAACTGTTCCATCCAGTTTGACTGCGTCATGGACGGCGCCGCGAGCACATCCACCTCGGCGAGCGCGGCCGGAACCTGATTCGTCGGCACAGCGGCGCGAAACTCCATCCGCTCGGCCACGCCGTATACGCCCGCCAGCCGCCGCAATTCCGCCTCGTCAGGGCCAGCGCCGATAAACCGCAGTCGGACGTGCGCTGGCATTCCAGCCAATGCCTCGATCAGCAGGCCGGTCCCTTTGTAGAGCGTCAGGCGACCAAGATAGCCGATGATGAAGGTATCAGGGGATGGGCGCGGCTCACGGCGCAGCGCAGGTTGATAGAGCGCGGGGTCAATGCCGTAGACCGTGAATACCGATAGTGGGCCCTTGTAGCCCTTGCGACGTGCGACCTCTCCAGCGGCAGCGTTCACCGCGATCACATGCGACGTGTGGCTGTAGTTATACTGTTCGAGCGCTGAATAGGGGAACGGATACTCTTTGTAGAGATTTTGGAGTACGACGAAGACGGACTTCGCGCCAACTGCCAGAGCCGCCCGCTGCGCCTGTGCGCCCGCTGGATTGTACGGTTCCTCGTCGATGTGCACGACATCGGGTCTCAGATCGCGCATCGCAGCCGATAAGCCGCGATAGACATAGAAATGATAGCGACCATTGAAGACAACCGGGAGCGGACGCACCGAGTATCCCTGCGTGTAGGTGGGTACGAAAGGGAGCGTGCGGCCATCGTCGTTGCGCCATTCCGGCGGCGTGATGAGCGTAAGTTCGACGTCTGGATGCGCGGCGATGCGCTCCAGCAATTTCTGTGACGACTCAGCTACGAACGTCTTTGAGACAATCGCGACCCGCACATACCGCTCCTCTTCACAGCCTGTCGGATAGACAGGTCGCGCTTGTCCTAATCCACACCCGCGACTTGCGCATAGAACGCGCTGGTTTCCGCCGCGACCTTGTGCCAGCTAAACTGCTTGCTGTGCGCGAGGCCACGGTCGCGCAGGTCACGTCCCAATTCGGGCGCCGCCAGCACTCGGTAAATGGCGGCGCCAATCTCGTCCGTCTGCTCTGGGTCGACCAGAATGCCCGCTGAACCAACGACCTCTGGCAGCGACGTAGCGTTCGAGCAGACGACAGGCGCCCCGCATGCCATCGCCTCTAACGGCGTCAGGCCGAAGCCCTCATAGCGTGAGGTAAAGGCAAAGCACGATGCGGCGCTATAGAGCGCGGGTAAATCGGCCTCCGCGACCGGCGCACAGACGATCTGGCGCTCGATACCGAACGCCTGCGCAAGCGGCCTCCAGTCAGGAAATGTCGGGCTCGTTCCCAGCCTATGAGGATCGCCGGCAATGAAGAGTTGGAGATCAGGCTCACGCAGTTCGTGGTAGAGAGCAGCAAAGGCGCCAACGAGCTTTTCGAGATTCTTGCGAGCGTCCATCCCGCCGACATTCAGCACGTAACGCTCGCGCAAACCATATCGCACGCGAACCGCGCGCATGCGCTCAGGGCTCATCTCGCGGCGGAATTCGGGCGCGGGCGCTTCACGCACGACCTGGATGCGCTCGGCGGGAATGCGCAAATATTCGATGATGTCCTGCTTCGACCATTCCGAGACCGTGAGAATAGCATCGACTCGACGCGCCGCCTGTGACACGAGTTGGGTATACATCCTCGCGCTGGCTTTGGCGCGGTACTCAGGCAGCGCGAGCATGATCACATCATGGATGGTCACGATCTGCGGTATACCTATGTGCCGATAGACAGGCGCAAAGTGCGGAATATGAGCTACATGCGCACGCGCGACCTTCGCCGCGGCTGGGAAGCCGAACTGTTCCCACACAAGCTTTTCGAGATTCTCACCCCGCGCTGGCCCGCCAAGTGGCGCGACCTGCCAAACAAAGCTCGACGGCGTCTCGGGATGCGCCTTAGGTTCCTTAGGGCCAAGAACGAAGTAGTCGTTTACGCCGTCCACCTGCCCCAGCGAGGCGAGCAAATTATAGATATAACGGCCCGTTCCGACATTCGGCTCTTGCAGAAACAGGGCATTGATCGCGACTCGCATGCGTTCGTTTCCAGTCAAAGAGGTGTAGCGTGGCCTCCCCACGCCCCAGTCTAGAAT
>DASVZC010000006.1:0-31887 GCA_036391835.1 Ktedonobacterales bacterium
GACGCCTAGTTGCGGCCGCCCGCAGCTGGCTCGTGATCTGCCTCATGGGTATCCTCGCTGGCAAGCGTCATGTCGAGTCCCTGCGCTTTGAGCGTGCGGGCGACCAGTTCGCGGGCGCGGTGCAAGCGCGCCTTCACGAGGGCGGAGGTCAACCCGAGCATCTCGGCAATCTCTTCGTAGGAGAGATCGTACCAATAGCGCAGCACTAACACGGTGCGGTACTTGGGTGGGAGAACGCTTAGAACTTTCTGCATCTCGTCGGATGCCTCGACTTGCAGGGCAGCCTGCTCAGGCCCAGCGCCCAGGTCAGCGATCCATTCGAGGAAGGGGGCGTTCTCCAGTGGCAGCGCGAGGAACCGACGTCTGCGCAACTGGTCAATCGACAGGTGCGAGGCGATAGACAGCAGCCATGTGCTGAAGCGTCGCCCCTCCTGGTAGGTGCGAAGCTGCGTGTACGCGCGCACAAAGGTCTCCTGCGCCACATCTTCGGCCTCGGTCGGATTGCCGAGCATACGATACGCGACGTTGAAGACCGGATCTTTGTATTTTTCCACTATTGTGGCGAAGGCTTCCTGGTCACCTTGCAATGCGCGGCGAACCAGAACTGCATCTTCGGAGAGATCGACGTTGTGAATGGCGCTAGCGCCTTCCGTTCGACTCCTGGAAACGGAGCGAGCCAGAATATTCCCAGCGTCCAGGGCGACCCCATCGTGTCCCACCCGGCGCCTCCTTTGTGACTGTTGGCTCGACGCTGGATTTACGTCCATCAGGAACGTTCTCCGGCGACGACGACGATCAGCGCTGTGACATGTCCGGTAGCGCATCTCGTCTCAGTTACGTGTACGCGCGCCTGCAGGCCCAGGTTGCACTGAATCAAGCCGCTCTCAGGACAGTCTCAGCTTTTGAGCGACGTCGACATTGCCGCCGTTCCACTTCTATTTGAAGTGTAGCAGAACACATGCGGGCGCGTCAGTGGTCGACGTCACAATTTCACCGCGCGCCCGCTTCGCGCGAGAGCGAGCCGCACTCCCCGCTTGGCGCCAACGCGTGCGACGTGTTACGCTATCGTGCGCCGGGGCTACGTCTGGCCGAGCGCCGGACCCCCCTATCCCATGCAGGAGAAAGCGCTATGAGCGACGACGCTACAACGCACGGCGCCGACCACGATACGACCGAAACCACAGCCGCACAGGACCAGTCGCAGCGCTGGCGCGACACCACCTACAGGCGCGCGACAGCCAAGGCTGGCGAGCGAGCGCCGCAGTTCACGACCAGTTCAGAAATCGAGATTCAGCCGCTCTACACTGAATCCGACCTTGCTGACTGGAAGCCTGAGAGCGCGCTCGGGTTCCCGGGCGAATTCCCGTACACCCGCGGCATTCAGCCGACGATGTACCGCGGACGCCTCTGGACGATGCGCCAGTATGCCGGCTACTCGACCGCTGAGGAATCCAATCGTCGCTATCGCTACCTGCTGGAGCAGGGTGGCTCTGGGCTCTCTGTAGCATTCGACCTGCCAACACAGATGGGGTATGACGCCGATCACCAGCTCGCCGAGGGTGAAGTTGGCAAGGTTGGTGTCTCGATCTCCAGCCTGGAAGATATGCGCGTCCTCTTCGACGGCATCCCACTGGAACGCATCACCACCTCGATGACGATCAACGCGACTGCCAGCATCCTGCTCGCGCTCTATATCGCCGTTGCGCGTGAGCAGGGCGCCGATGTGCGCAAGCTCTCTGGCACGGTGCAGAATGACATCCTGAAGGAATACATCGCGCGGGGCACCTACATCTATCCGCCCGCTCCCTCGATGCGCGTGATCACTGATCTGTTCCAGTACTGCGCAAAAGAGATTCCGCGTTGGAACACGATCAGCATCAGCGGCTACCACATTCGCGAGGCAGGCGCGACAGCGGCGCAGGAGATCGGCTTCACGCTGGCCAATGGCATCGCCTATGTGCAGGCGGCCATCAACGCCGGACTCGACGTGGACAAATTCGCTGGCCAACTCTCGTTCTTCTTCAACTCGCACAATCAGTTCTTCGAGGAAATCGCCAAGTTCCGTGCGGCGCGGCGCATGTGGGCGCACATCATGCGCGAGCGCTTCCACGCGAAGGACGACCGATCCCTCCTGTTACGCTTCCACACGCAAACGGCGGGCTCTACGCTGACAGCGCAGCAGCCCGACAACAACGTCATGCGAACGGCCTATCAGGCGATGGCGGCGGCGCTCGGCGGTACACAGTCGCTCCATACGAACGCCCGTGACGAAGCGCTCTCTCTCCCAACCGAAGAATCCGCGCTCATCGCCCTCCGCACACAGCAGGTGCTGGCATATGAGACCGGCATCGCCGATACGATTGACCCACTCGCAGGCTCCTACTACGTCGAATCGCTGACGAATGACCTCGAGCGCCGAGCATGGGAATACATCGAGAAGATTGACGCGATTGGCGGCAGTGTCCACGCAGTGGAACAGGGCTACATCCAGCGCGAGATCGAAGAAGCGGCGTATCGCTACCAGCGTGACCTCGACGAGAAGAAACGGTTAGTCGTCGGCGTCAATACGCTGCAATCCAAGGACACGAAGCTACCGCCATTGCTAAAGGTGGACGCCGAAGCCAGCAAACGTCAGGCACAGAAGGTCGCCGACCTACGCGAGCGTCGAGATAATGCGGCCGTCGGAGCCACTCTCTCGGCTCTAGAAGCGGCGGCGCGTGGAAGCGAGAACGTCATGCCGCGCATCCTGGCGGCAGTCGAAGCGTGCGCCACCCTCGGCGAGATCAGCGATACCATGCGCCGCGTCTTCGGCGAGCAGCGCGAAGAGCGCAGGATGTAACCAACGGCATCACCGCATGTCTGGCGTCGCTCACCTCTGTCTGTGATGCTAGACGTGTGCGCCCGCGACCTCATGTCGCTCTCGTGAATCAACACTGCGTGCAGACAGGTTTGCCTGGCGCGTGTATACTGGCGCGAACGGGGACAATGTGCTTCCCCGCAACGCCAGGGCAATGACGCCGTTTCGAGGAGATCCCCCACATGCGTGCGGCGCGATTGATGACCGCGACTTCGCCTGTCTCTGACGTAGCCGTTGGCGCCGACTCACCTCCCGTCGTCATCCTCAATCCAGCAAGCAACGGTGGTCGCGCCGCCAAACTTCGCCGTATGATCGAGCAAAAGCTACGCGGCGGGCGCGGCGAACTGGTGCTCACCTCCGCGCCGCACGATGCCACACGACTGGCCGCCGACGCCGCACGCGCGGGTCGCGGTGTGGTCGTCGTCGGCGGCGATGGCGCGATCCATGAGGCCGCGTGCGGAATCCTGGAATCTGGCGTTGATGTGCCACTGGGCGTGGCGCCAGCCGGAAACGGCAATGACTATGCGCTTCACGTCGCTCGCATGCCGCGCAACATCCCACAGGCGCTCGAACTGGCGCTCAGCGGCCCTATCGAACGGGTGGATGCCGGGCAGGTCAATGGCGAATTCTTCGTGAATGCGCTAGGCATTGGACTGGACGCCAATGTCGCCGTCACAGCTGAACGCTACAAGCAGTATGGTCTGTCGGGCCATCCACTCTATCTGGCCTCATCCATCAGCGAATTGCTCTTTCGCTTTGACGGCTGCCCGACCCTCACCGTGCGTCTTGAAGGCGCGGCCCCCACACGCCAGACACTCGCACTGGTCGCGCTGAACATAGGCCCCACGTATGGTGGCGGATTTCTGGTCAATCCCGCCGCCGACCCTCAAGATGGCATGTTCGATGTCTGCCTGGTCGTGAAACCCTCAGTCCTGCGAGCGATCGATCTCGTCCACAAACTGGAACGTGGGAAGCATGTCGGCGAGCCCGAAACGACAATCTTCCGCTGCCAGCGCATCATTCTCGAAGCGGATCACCCGATCAACGCGCAAGCGGATGGTGAAATTTCGCAGGCGGAGCGTTTCGACGTTAGCCTGCTACCGGGCGCGCTGGCGCTCCGACGCGGACCTGCCGTCCGCTAGCCGTTTTGGCGCATATGACGCGGAATAGATGGACATGGCGACCGCTCGCATGTGCTAGACTTTGCCATGTCGCCTGCCGCGCGCAACCGGGGATGAGCGGGCGCCCGATCGCAGCGGGGCAGGCAGTTGAGCGCAGAGGAGTTGCCAGTGTCGGCGTCAGATGAGGGACCACTACCGGAAGAAATAACGAGCCAGGCGACCGCTCTGGCCGAACTGCAGACCAAAGCCGAATCGTTGCGCGAACGTCTGCGGCAGGCTGACTACGACTACTACGTGATGGACAGCCCCACCATCTCAGATGCGGAATATGACGGGTTCATGCGCTCCTTGCGTGCTCTGGAAGAAGAGCATCCAGAACTCGTCACGCCAGAATCACCCACGCAGCGCGTATCCGGTGAGCCAGCGGCAGGCTTCACGAAGTTCCGTCATCTCACCCCGATGCTCAGCCTCGCCAACGTCCGCACACCAGAGGAATTGATCGCCTGGCGTGACCGTGCACAAAATATCCTGCCACAGGCCACATTTCGCTACGTCGGTGAGCCGAAGATCGACGGACTCAGCATGAATCTGGTCTACCGCAACGGCGCGCTGAGCGTCGGGGCGACGCGCGGCAACGGCGTCATCGGCGAGAATGTGACGGCCAATGTTCGCACTATCAAAGACATTCCACCGCATTTGCACCGGGGCGACCTCGCGCCCATTCCGTCGGTCGTAGAGGTGCGCGGCGAAATCTACATGCTGCGCGCCGACTTCGAAGCGCTGAATGAACGGCTAGCCGATGAAGCCACAGCTGCGGGCGCCACGCCAAAACTATTCGCGAATGCTCGTAACTCCGCAGCAGGCTCACTTCGCCAGAAGGACCCACAGCTCACCGCGCAGCGTCCGCTCTCGTTCCTGGCCTATCAGATTGCCTCGATCGATGGCTCGCCTGAGCCACAGAGTCAGTGGGAAGCGCTGCAATGGTTGAAAGCATGGGGTTTCCCAGTCAGCCCACTCGCATCGCAACGCTCCACACTGGAGGAAGCGCAAGCTTTCGCCGACCACATCGCCGCCACGCGCTTTGAGGTGCCATACGACATTGACGGCGCGGTTATCAAAATTGACGAACGCTGGCAGCAGGCAGAGCTTGGTGTCGTGGCGCGCGACCCACGCTGGGGCATCGCCTACAAGTTCGCCCCTGTTGAAGCGAACACCACACTACTGGATATTGTGGTCACTGTTGGCCGCACAGGCGCCTTGATCCCAAATGCGCGATTGGCTCCCGTCCAGATCGGTGGAGTCACCGTCTCGAACGCGACCCTGTTCAACGCGGATGAAGTCGCGCGCAAAGACCTCCGCATCGGGGATACCGTCGTGGTCCAGCGTCATGGCGATGTGATCCCAGGCGTTGTGAAGGCGCTGGTGGAACTGCGCAACGGCTCGGAGCAGCCGTGGACATTCCCCACCGAGTGCCCCGTCTGCCATACTCCGGTCGAGCGCAACGAGGACGAGAAAGTCACCTACTGCCCAAACGTGGCCTGCCCTGGTCGTCGTCTAGAGGGACTGCAACACTTCGTGAGCCGTGGCGCTATGGATATTCAGGGCATGGGCGGCATGATCGTCCAGCGGCTTGTGACGGCTGGGCTGGTCACCGACCCGTCCGACTTCTATCAGCTGACACTCGAAGACCTCCTGCAACTGCCGGGATTCCAAAAGAAAAGCGCGACCAATTTGATCAACGCCATCCAAGCGAGCAAGACACAGCCATTTTCGCGTGTGCTCTTTGGCCTGGGCGTGCGCTTCGTCGGTGAAAAGGCCGCCGAAACGCTCACGAGCGCATTCCGCGACATTGACGCCCTGCTCAACGCCTCTGAGGAAGAAATCGCGGCATTGCCTGGCATCGGTCCCCGCATCGCCGCGAGCGTATTCCAGTGGACGCACGACGATGAAAATCGCGCCCTGATCGAGCGCATGCGCGCGGCTGGCCTGACGATGGAAACGCCTGCAGATGCGACGTTGTCGACCGATGGCCTGCCATTCTCGGGTGAGAACTTCCTGTTGACCGGTTCGCTCGAACATCTGACCCGCGGCCAGGCGGAGGAGGCGATTGCGGCGCTCGGCGGCAAAGTCGCGTCGGCAGTCACGAAGTCGCTCAACCACCTGATCGTAGGCGCGGCGCCAGGCAGCAAGCTGGCGAAAGCGGAGAAGCTTGGCGTTCCCATCCACAACGAAGCGTGGCTGGTAGAGCGGCTCGAAGCCAACAACGCCATGCCCGACGAGCGCCGTCGCACCCACTAACGCATAGAGTACGCCCACCTTCGTCACATCGAGGGTGGGCGTACTCTATGCGTTTGAGAAGGTCAACCACGCGCTAGTGCTGCAGGCCACTCACTACGCGGGCATACTTGTCCGCGAGCGCCTGGGCGGAGTCGCGGGAGCGAGATTCCGCCAGCACATGGAACAGCGGACGGTCAGCATCAGGCAGCACCAGCACCCAGCCTTCGCCGCCCAGGTCGATCTTCACGCCGTCAATTGGCTCCTCGCTGCGTTCCCGATATTGCTCGCTCAGGATACGCATGACCTTGCCCTTGAACTCCCACGGGCAGTTCACCTGAGTCCGAATCAAGTGATACGGCGGCAGCGAATTCACCACGTCAGAGAGTTTAGTGTTCTCTCGCGCCAACGACTCCAACAACTTCAGCGTGGCGAACATGCCATCAACCGCCGGATGGAGCTCAGGGAAGACGAAGCTACCTGTATCGTTGCCAACCATCACCACGCCTGGAGCCATCGCCGCGTTGCTAAGCGCCTGCGGCATCACCTTGGTGTAGACGATACGGCCCTTATGCCGCTTCGCTACCTTCTCGATGACACTTGGCGCCGTCACCGGAGCCGCAACGACTCCGCCTGGTCGCCTGCGCAAGGTGAGATCAGTCATCGCCGCGAGCAACTTGCCACCGTCGAGCAGATCGCCGTGCTCATCAACGACAAAGATCCGCTCTCCGCCGGTATCGATTCGCACACCGAGGTCCGCGCCCAATGCGCCAGTGATCGAGCCTAGCACCTGAATGTCGCGCTCACGCTCCTCACCTGTGCGCGAGAAGCGGGTGGGGTCGCGCGTCGCATTTAGGGCGATGACATCGGCGCCGATCGAATTGAAGATTGGCGCCATTACATCAATGCTCGCGCCGTGGCCATAGTCCACCACCACCCGATAACGCCGCTTACGCAGAGCTTCGAGGTCGAGCGCACGCAGGAACGCGTCGATGTAGCGCTTCTTCGCCTCAGGCGCATACTCGATCGAGCCGATATCGTCCAGAAAGACCCGGCGGAAGTCCTCGCGGAAGTAGAGGTTTTCGATCTTTCGCTCGGTGTTCTTGCTGATGTCCTGACCGTTCTGGTCGAAGAACTTCACATCCAGCACGCGAGGATCGAATGGCGAGAGGCGAATATGAACTCCGCCAGCCGCATCCGTCGTGCGGACGTAGTAGCGCGCAACTGGTAGCGGCACATCTTCCAGGTCATGGACATTGACGCCAGCGGAGGGTAGCCCAGAGATGATGGCGCGCTTGATCATCCGCGGTGTCTTGTGAGCGTCTCGGTTGACGCAAACCACCGACCCCTTCGGCAGCGCCGCGCCATAGGCCGCGCCAAGCCGCGCCGCGAAGTCTGGCGTGACGTCGACGTTGACGAGGCCTGTGACACCGTAGCGCCCAAACAGTGCGCGCCGGCCAGCCGAACCCCAGATAATGCTGTTCGTGATGACCGCGCCAGTCTCGATCTCTTTGTTTGGCCAGATCTTAACGCCTGGCTGCACAATGGCATTTTCATTGATGACCGAGTGGTCGCCGATGACAGCGCCCTCGAACATCACCGCGCGGCTCTTGACGCTCGTTGACGCTCCTACCAACGCGCCCCGCAGCTCCGCGCGCTCGCCAATGTACGAGTTATTCCAGACAACGCTGCGGTCGACCTGGGAGTATTCATCCAAGATGGTGTAATTGCCGATACAGGTTGGTCCGTGCAAGATGACACCGTCCCTCACCCGCGCGTCGTGGCCCAGGTACGCTGGCCCGAAGATCTGTGCGTTTGGTGAAATCTCGACGCCTTCCTCAACCCAGATACCACCACCGATATCCTGCCCGGGAATCGGCAATTTGACCTGCCCTTGCAACATGTCGGCATTCGCGCGCATATATTCCGCGAGATTCCCGACATCGCACCAGTAGCCGTCTGCGATGTAGCCATAGATGGGATCGCCCTGCTTCAGCATCATTGGGAAAAGTTCCTGGCTGAAGTCGAATGGCTTATCCTTCTCGAAATACGAGAATATCTTTGGATCGAGAACATAGATACCGGTATTGATGGTATCACTGAACACTTCACCCCAACTCGGTTTTTCGAGAAACTTCTCGATATGGCCTGTTTCGTTGGTGGTAATGACTCCATATTCCAGCGGATTCGCGACGTGCGCCAGCGTCAACGTCGCCATGGCGCGGCGTCGGTGATGGGAATCAATGATTGCGGTGAGATCAAAGTCAGTTAGCGCATCACCGCTGATGACAAGAAATGGCTCCTGAAGGAGTTCCTCAGCGTTCTTGACACTGCCCGCTGTGCCAAGCGGCGTCTCCTCGCGTGAATAGGAGATCTTCATGCCAAGGTTTGAGCCGTCACCAAAATAATCTTCAATGGCGCTTGCCAAGTATTGCACCGTGACGACAACCTCGGTGATGCCATGCGATTTGAGCAGATAGAGTATGTGCTCCATCACAGGACGCCCGACGATTGGCGCCATCGGTTTAGGTCTGGACACCGTCAGGGGTCGCAGCCGCGATCCCTCGCCACCTGCCATGACGACGGCCTTCATCTCCGGTACCTCCTCATCGTGAGTCCTTTGAGACCTGTGCGCCATCGCATAGGTCTATGAATGAGTCGTGCTTGGAGTGTTGTTCGCGCTGTTCACGTCCGCTTGAAGTTCCGCTCGACGACGCCAGCTATTTGCGCACGGTCGAAGCGAGGGGCGCGTAGAGTTTCTGGTATGCACGGGTATGTGATTCACCTGATGACTGATGGCGCAACCCTTGGGGCCGCCAATACTGACATCGACACGCATCAGAAACCAGGCCATCATGAAATATCGTACCACACGACATACCAATATTCGGGGTTTAGACGTAAGAAAGGAGTGACGTTTCCGCCACTCCCTCAGATCACCTCGCTACACCGAGCGTTAGTTCCACATGTTGCGGCGATCCTCACCCAGCCACAGCCACCGTGCGCGCTTCTCTTCGCGCTTGCGCCGCTTGTGATCTACACGCTCCTGCAACTCGATCAGTCGAACTGCTTCATCGAGTGAGAAGCCACAATCGAGCAGGGCGTCAACTAGCAAGTCCTCATACTGGCTCATCGCGACACCTCCTGACTTCATGGGCCTGCCCAGAGGAGGAGCGACTGTACCCGTCGAAACGCTTGCCATCCTCCGAGATACGCCTGGCGTCGTTGCCACAGCAGATCGGTATTCGCAAGCAGATTCATGGCGCCTCGCGGCTCGGGAACACGCCCTTCGCCTGTGAGCATCACTTCTGCGAATCAGGCAAGATAGGCGCCAGAGAAAGAAGGGGAGAGCGTCAGTGCGTCCCAAACCGGCGTCCCATCCTGACACTACAGTAAATATAGTGCGGATTCGCCGGCAAAGACAATCACACGGCCAATTTGGTCACTTGTTCAACAATAGGGAGTTATACGGCCGCAGCCGAATGAAGCGGATGCGGCTGAGTCGCGACACCGAGACGACGCAACATCGCGTCATGCGCCTGCCATTCGCGCGTGTCATCTAGCGGCGTCATCATGGCGTCCGCCGCGGAGCCATAGCGTCGGCGCAACGCAAGCCGCAGCAGGTGATCCGCGAAATTCGGATTCTTCGGCAGGAGCGACCCGTGCATGTACGTCCCAAAAGTGTTACGGTAGACGCAACCTTCCTGATGATCCTCGCTATTGTTTCCGTGGCCGTGGAGCACACGTCCGAGCGGCTTCGCGTTGGCGCCCAGGTACGTGCGACCACCGTGATTCTCGAAGCCCACCAACGTCTGCTCATTCCACATCAGCGCGAGGTTGCCAATGCAGCGCGCGACAGCTTTGCCCTTGTGAATCGTCCAGGCATCGAGGATGCCCACGCCTTCGAGTTCTGGCCCTTCCGCCGGGCGATAGAACTTCGCCAGCAACTGATAGCCACCGCAGACACCCAGCACCGGCATATCCGATTCGACGGCTTCACGAAGCGCGCTGGCCTTCACCTCACGCAGGTCACGCGCAACCTCGTCCTGCTCTTTGTCCTGGCCACCACCGATGAAGAGGAGGTCGAAGTCCTCTGGGCGTAGCGGCTCATCGAGGTCTAGCGGAATGTGGCGCAACGTAATACCGCGCCAGGCGCTGCGCTGCTTGAGGGTGATGATATTGCCCCGGTCGCCATACATATTGAGTTGATCAGGGTAAAGGTGACCGAGCCGCAGCTCCGGCGTGAACGTATCAGGCATCTTCCTGCTCCCAATAGCGCGGCGCGAACCCGCGACGTTCCAGTTCGCCGCGCACCGCCAGCATGGCAGTGTACGTCGGAATGATATACAGCGTCTCGCCCGGCGGCGTCTGCTCGATGGCCTTCATTAGGGCCACGCCAATCTCCGGTTCGACCAGTTTCGGCGCCTCGCCGATATACTTCATGCGCAAAGCGAGATCGTACGCGCGCGTGCCACAGGCGCCGAGATACGACGTGGCGCCCGCGAGCTGCTCGAAATCCGCATCCCAAATCCACGAGACATCCTCGCCGTCAGCAGCACGGTCGTTCAGCGCCATCAGCAGACGTTTCTTGCCAGTCGCCGTGTCGCTCGCCAGCGCCCGCAATACTTCGTTCAGTCCAGTCGGATTCTTTGCCAGCAAGATGCGAATCTTGCGCCCATCCACCTCAATCGATTCGGCGCGGCCAAACGCAGGTGTGAACTGCTGCAATCCCTGCACAATCGCCTCGAACGGCGCTTGCATGGCGACGCCTGCCGTCGCGGCGGCCAGCGCATTGTAGATGTTGTACAGCCCAGGCAGCCCGACCGACACCTCGGATGAGCCAGCGGGCGTCTCCAGCACGAAGCGCGAACGGTCCATGCCAGCGGAGAGCACCTGCGTGGCGCGTACCTGCGGCGTGGGGCGGCGATTCCCGCATTTGGGGCACGACCAGTGTCCGATGTGGCTGTAGAAGCGCGGCGCGAACGTCAGCGGCGCCCTACAACGCGGACAGGTGCGCGTATCTATCACCTGTGCGACAGAATCGGAGTCGGCATGTGTAGGCGTCTGCTCGACACCGTAGTAGAGCGTGGGGCCAGCGTAGCCATCGCCTAACGCCGCAACGGCAGGATCATCCGCGTTGAGCGCGAGGATTGTCGTGGATGGCAGTTGGCGCAGGCTGTCGCGCCACTTCTCTGCGACCGTATCCACCTCGCCGTAGCGGTCGAGTTGGTCGCGGAAGAGGTTCGTGACCAGCACAACGCGCGGCTGCAGGTCCGTGGCGATGCGCGCGAATGCCGCCTCATCGACCTCCAGAACAAATGCGCCATCGCCAGAGGCTTCGAGCAGACCAGTGGGCCCAGCGTTACGGAGCATCGTATTCGCGATACCGCGCGCAAGGTTCGACCCCTCACGATTGCGCCAGATACGCAGGCCCGCAGCGCGCAACGTATAGGCCACGAGGCCGCTGGTAGTTGTCTTACCATTCGTCCCCGTGACGACGACAGCGCCATGTCGCGCCTGTGACGCAAGCCGACGGATGAGGCGCGGATCAGTGACCTGTGCGACAAGTCCAGGGAGACTAGTGCCGCCACTCACGCCCAGCCTACGCGCCAGCCCACCTGAGGCGCGGCCCAGCAGAACCGCCAGCGCCGTGCGCGGATGGCCGCCACCTCGGCGCTGCGGTCGCGCGGCGGGAAGCGCTGGCGTAGATGATGATGACGCACGCTCTGCGGGACGCTCTGAGCTCATTTCGACTCCGATTCCTTGAGCAATCGTTCGATGGTATTGACCAGGATCTCCTGTGGGCAGGGCTTCACCAGATAGGCGTCAGCGCCCAAACCTAGCGCATACTCCCGGTGTTTATCGGCAGCGCGTGAGGTCAGCATCGCCACCCGCACACGCTCATACTGCGGAGACGTCCGCATAATTCTCAGCAACTCGAATCCGCTCAGCCGTGGCATCTCTACATCTAGAATAACGACGGCGGGCAGTTCATTTTCCATCATTTCGAGCGCTTCGTAGCCATCATGTGCCACAGTCGTCTTGAAGCCAGCGGATGTCAGCATCTGCTCCAGCGTGCGGCGAATCGTCACCGAATCATCGACGACCATCACATTGGGCGCTGTCGCCCGTGGGCCGCCCGATGCCCTCGCAGGTCGCAGGGTAATGCTGCTCGACAATCGCCGCGCCAGAGCTTCCTGCGGGTCGATCAACAACGCGACTTCGCCGTCTTCGGGACGTACGATCACGCCGCGAACGGCGCGCCGCTGCATGCGACGCGGCAGAGGTCGAACCACTTCTTCGCGCACATCGCCATCGCCGACCGACTCTACTAATAGCGCCACCGATCTCCCATCCAGATTGAGGACAGCGAAATGGTGAAGCGCCTCAGGGTCTTGCACAAAGCCAAGCGTCTCGGCGAGCGCATACGCGGGAATCTCGCGCGCCTCAGTATACGTGTCCACTCCATCCAACGTGGAGGAGCCTGGGACTGGACCATGTACGGTGACACGCCACTCACGTGCGCCTGCCCCAGAGTCTGCAGGCGACGTATGTACTTCTCGCAGCGTTGCTGGCTCGATGAACGAGGTCGATTCCACCATCGCGAACGGAAGCGCTAGCGCCTGACCCGCCGCCCGGACTTCCAGAATGGGCAGCATGCTCAGCGAAATCGGCGCGCGGATCTCGAATGTCGAACCCTTCCCCAGTTCGCTGCGGATAGAGATGGTTCCCTTCAACGCCCGAATGGTGGTCGCCACATCCGCCAGGCCGATGCCCGTTCCCGCTAGCGCGCCAGAGTAGCCAGCCGTCGTCGTCTGCGAGGTGGTTATACCCTCATGGAACATGAAACTCATCGCCTGTTCGTGCGAGAGCCCGCGCGCCTCGTCCGGGGTGATCAACTGCGCGCCTATCGCGGCTCCCACCAGCAAATTCGCATTGACGCCGCGCCCGTCATCGCTCACCTCGATGACGACTTCTGAGCCAACGGTGTAGGCGCGCAAGCACACCTTGCCAGTGGTCGGCTTGCCACATTCCACCCGATCGACTGGGCTCTCGACTCCATGCGCAATCGCATTGCGCACGAGTTGAATCAATGGCTGTTCGAGTTTCTCTAGCAGTGAGCGGTCGATTTCGATCTCATCGCCCTGCACGTCGAACTCGATCATCTTCCCGAAGTCCGCGGCAGCCACACGCGCAGAGATGCGCAGGCGAGGCGTCAACTCGGTGAGGCGACCTAGCCGAATTCCCATCGCCTCACCCTGCATCTCGCGGGTAAGGTCTTCCTGCGCCTCGGTAAGTCGCCCCAGATGACCCAATGAACTCGCCAGGGTGGCATAGTTTGCGGTAATGTCCGCCACGACCTCGGCGAGCGCGCGCAATGCGCCGTCCATCTCGGTATATTGCTCAAGTTGCAGGTTGCTCGGCGTCGAAGCCAACGGCCCCGTCAAGCGCGCGGCTGCATGCGATGCCCACACGCTGTTCGTCTCGGAGGACGGCGCGGCTCCGCCATTCCGGGCCAATGCGGCGAGATTGTCATACGTCAAAGGATGCGAATCCGCGACGAGCGTGCTCTTCTCGCGTAGCCGCGCCAGCGCCACCTGCATCTCGCTTTGCACCCGCGCGATCTCAGCGAGATTGCGCGAAACAGCGCCACGATTGGCCGCCAGCGCACTCAATTGATTCATGAGCACGTCCAACTTGCGCGTTTCGACATGCAGCATCAGCGCCCCGCCGACGGAATGGCTGCGATCGACGGCTCGATCTGCCAGATGCGACTGCCCCGCGAGGCTTGACTGAGCCGGGAGTTCGGTATCATTGTCCCGCTGAAACGCATCTCGCAACGCGCGCGCATCGTCCACCAACTCCGGATTCGGCTCTTCGAGCGCCTGTGCGGAAGCGAGCGCAATCTCGAAGAGTTCCAGAAAGCGACCCAGACCAGAGAGAACCTGCGCATCCGTGGTATCTCCACGGCTCTGCACGGCCGCTACCATGTCCTGAAAACTCGCTGCAATGGCGGCGAATCCAATGAAGCCCATCGTCGCCGCTGACCCTTTGAGTTTGTGGGCCAGATAGCTCATCCGCGCCAGCGCAGTGGGATCCTCGGGCCGCTGCTCGAAGTCCATCACATACTGGCCGATTTCTCGCAGGTCGTTTTGAGATTCCTTGACGAAGACCAGTTTCATCTCCGGAGGAATCCGGTCGAACTCTTCCGCCGTCATGCCACCGAAGACTGGAACACTCGCGCCACTCTTGGTCTGCGCGAGAAAGGCGGGAGGCTCACCCACCCGCGCAAGCAGCTGCGCGTCCGCTTGAAGATCACGAGGGCGGAGGTCAGCGTTAGCAAACGACTGTACCAACGCCAGTTCATCCAGAGTGAGTTCGCTCACGCTATTGATCGAGCGATGCGGCGCGAAATCCTGGGCGCTGGATTCGGGGCGGTGTCCAGCAAGGCTCGTCGAGGGGATCTGCGCGTGCAACTCCATGAGCAAGCGGTCAGCCTCATCTGCGTCGGCCGCATCAGGTGGCGCGAGTCCATCTGCGTCGCCGAACGCATCGGCTCTGCGACGCAGATATGCAAGCGTCTCGCGCACGAGCGTAGGCGAAAGGAACGAGATTCGCGCTCCCTGCCCGAGAGCGCCAGATTGCCCAGTAGCCCACGCCATCGCTTCCGCCACCGCGGCGATGTCCTCAGCCTCAAAAGAACGCGCAAGATGCGACGCGGCACGCGCAAGCCGTGCCACCTCGCTCAATGCAGCCTGCCGACTTTTCTCGGATGCGTCGGTCGCCAGAGATGGCCCATGTGACTCAATGGCCGACAGCAGCGAGCGCAATTCCTGAATGAAGCGCGCGAAGATTTCTGCATCACTCATGCGCTGGCTGCTCCTCGATGGCTGACAGAATGTCATTCGCGAGCCGCGACACATCGAGACATAGCGCGACGCGCTCAACGCCCTCCAGCGAGAAGGAGCCAGTCACATACTGAGGCGCCACATCTATCGCCGGCGCCTTGCCTGGCTCGATCCGATCATCCGCATCGAGCACAACTATCGCGCCCACCTGACTCACCAGCAGGCCGAGCAAGTGATCATTCTCGCCAATCACGAGCGCTCGCATGGCTTCATCCGCATGGAATCGGACGTCGGCGGCAGGTTCGCTGCTAGATCCGCCTGACAATACCGGCCAGGGGTCTACCAGAGCGACAAGTTCCGTCCGCAGCGGAAATATGCCCCACATCCACTGGGGGCTAAACGGAAGCGCAATATGCTGCGGAATACTGGGAAGAACTTCGCGCAACTGATTGAGAAGCACAAGGCAGGGGGTCGACTGGAGCCAGACAAGCAGGTATTCATCGCCAGCGAGTGGCGCATCGAATTCGGCATCCAGACCAGCCTCAGCGCGCGCCAGTGCGCGCAGGAGGTCTTCCTCCTGCTGTGTTGAGCCCGCGAATGGCGACACGGCTGTCGTCGTGCTGCTCATCTCGTCGGCCTGACTCTCCATCTCGATCATCCCGTCTTCACAGCGCCAGTAGCCCTGCGGCCCTCAGCGCTGGTGTCGCTCTCACTCCCAGGAGACTTCCACCATGCCAAGGGCCACGCATACCCGTCGCACCAACTCAGCGGCGCGAAATGGCTTTGCGATAAAGTCGGAAGCTCCCACCAGCTTCGCCCGCGCGCGGTCGAGGATGCCATCATGGCCGGACAACATGATGATGCGCACGTCGGTCAGGGCGCGATTGGTGCGGAACACCCGCGCGACCTCATATCCGTCCATCTTCGGCATGCCAATATCGAGCAGTAGCACACGAGGGGGAGCTAGAACACCATCACTCAGCGCAGCGAGCGCGGGCAAACCACCTTCAAACGCCACTGCGGGTATACCAACTCGCTTGAGACTGATTTCGACAACACTGCGAACGGCTGGTGAGTCGTCAATCACCATGACCGGAGGCGACTCGCCCTCAGCATCCATAAAGAAAGGCGCGGGTTCGACTAATGTGCGTGTCCCATGAGCTCGCTCACGCACGTCACCTAAGTTATTGTCAACCATCACGCGTCACATCCTCCTGATGAAGCTGGGCAGACTGTTGCGATGTGCTTGAACCCGTTCACGTCATGCTGCTTCCGGGCCCTATACCACCTACTCGTTACTGGCTAAATGTCAGAAATAGCGCCTCCCACGCCTCCTGATTCTGCACTCGCTCGGCTGGCGAAGTAACGCGCGCGTTGATCGCGTGAAAAGCAATCTCGAGCGCACGCTGAAGTTGGAGCCGGTAGTCGGCAAACATCGGATTTGCGGACGTATCGCCACGCCCTGACACCTCGAAACTCTTGCGACAAAATGCAGCGAAATCATCTACCGCAATGCGGTTGTTGTCAATCACAAACGCATACTCGCCTATACCATAGATGCCTTCTCGCTCCAGGATCGAAGCCAGTGTATCAGGGCTAAGCGTGACATTGTTCATTCGATAGGATTCGGCCAGCGCATCCATCGTGTCGTTGATGAAGCGAGCAAGCGCGACGAGCTTGTCAGGCGCAGTCTTACACTTGATCCACGTCTGCTCCATGCTGATGAGCAAGGAGAACAGGTCGAAATGTCCGAGATCGATGCGTGCGCCAGCCTCGGTCCCGCGTGGAACATTCTCCGCGCGGCTAGGTATTAACAGGCCCTCACGCACGAGCGGCCCGACCATGCGAGCGACGTCTAGCTCAGGCATGCGAAGCGCCGTGGCTATTCGCCGCACCGTGCGTTTCTTGTTCACCTGCGAGATGATTCGCCAGGCGACGGGATGGAACTGGAGTGGGTGGTCAATCGGAGGCTCACTCGCCATCGACAAGTGCGTGCGCATGCCATCTGGCAGCACATATTCGAGCGCATCCCATTCGTGGCGATAGCGTAGCGCCTCCATGATGGCAGTCGTTGTTTCGGTACGCGGCGCCAGCACATCCGCAGGCATGCGCTCGCCGGAGTGAAAGGCATAGTCGCCTTTCGACCAAATGGCGAGCTCGCGGATGGTCCACAGCGCCTGGGTACGTAGCGCACGTTCGAGTTGCTGCTCGTTGATGATGTTGAGTTCGACCAGACGCTCGCCAATGCGCTTGCCAAGGGCATCTTGCGTCTGCAGATGAAATACATAATCCATCTGCTGTTCACTCGCGAACTGGAGTTGCTGGAGCACAGCGCCGAGCGTGAGGGCGTCACGTGCCTGCTCTTGGGCGCCGACAATAGCTCCCTGGTCGAAGTAGACAATGCCACTACCGCCAGAGTCGGCGTTGAGGTGCAAAGCGCCAGACTTGCCGTCGAGGCTCATCGCCTGGAGTAGTTCGACGAGGCCGAATTCCTCCAGCCTTCCTTGAAATGCACGAGCTTGCGCCAAGTCACCTAACCTCTTTTGCCACACCGGCGCGCAGGCTCCCATGAGCGCTACGCGGCGCCACCTTACCCCGCATCACAGCGTTTGATCGACCGCATTATATGCCCTGCAGCCATGCCCCGACAATTGAAGACGACCTATGACAGGAGCGGTCCAAGACGCCGCACGTCGCTCGCTAGCGTCTGCGCCGCCAGAGTACGCGCGTCCAGACCCAACACGGGATGCCGTACATCAGGCGCAATCTCAGCTAATGGCTCGAGCGCAAATGCTCGCTCAGCCAGGCGCTTGTGTGGAATCGTCAACTCAGGAGTCGTCAGGGTCAGATCATCATAGAGCAGGATGTCGATGTCGATTAGACGTGGGCCATATCGCGGCCCTGCCTCTCGACCTAGCGCTCGCTCGATGCGATTGATCTCATGCAGCAATGGCAGCGGATTGAGTGACGTCAGCGCCTGGACGACAATGTTGTGGAAGCGTGGCTGATCCTCAACTAACATGGGCGCCGTATCCCACACGGACGATACGAGCGTTATGCGCGCCACCTCCGCGAGCGCCGTCAAAGCTACCCGCAACATACCGTCACGGTCGCCAAGATTGGACCCAAGCCCCAAATACACGACATGCTCGCCCGGTTGGCGCGATTCCTTTGTCGCGCTCGTACGCATAACGCTTACTCCCTACTATCCGAATACCCAGCGCCTGAGCAAAGTACCGTCTGACACTCAGAACAATCAGGTGAGCGCCTGATATCTCTTTTGCTTTCGATGATATAGTATAGAGATATTGGCACTGGCTGTGGGCGCTCAATGTCCTGAGCGCCTACTTTCTGTAGAGTGCAGTCTGAACCGGAACGGCTTACACAGCTGTGTGCGCTGTGACCAGAGTTGACGTAGAGACGAAGGCGGTGTGACGACCCAATGATAGCGATGGTGGGTCTTGACCATCGTCGGGCTAGTGTTGAGATGCGGGGACGTCTGGCATTTGCAGACGAACGTCTCTCATCGGCTCTGCGAACACTTGGCAGCGAACAAGGGATTGACGAAGTAGTCATCCTCTCGACGTGTAATCGAACGGAAATCTACCTGGCAGGCCAGGACCCCAACGACACGCTCAGGGTCGCACGCGACTACCTCGATACCATCTATCTGACTCCCCAGACCATCGACACTTCCGGCGCTGTCGCTGCGCCACCTCATCGGGCGTTGGCCACCGCGCTTTACATGCTCGAGGGCTCGCCTGCCGTGCAACATCTCTTTGAAGTAAGCGCTGGACTGCGCTCGATGGTGATTGGCGAACCGCAGATTCTCGGACAGGTGCGGGCTGCGCTGGCAGCGGCCGAAGCCGAGCATGTGGTCTCCGAGGAGTTACGCACGGCATTTACAGGCGCGCTCAAGGTTGGGAAACGTGTCCGTGCGGAGACTGAAATTACGCGGGCGGACGTATCCGTGGCAGGCTTGGGCGTGCGATCCGCGCGCGAGCGCCTGGGCGCCCTGACAGGCAAAACAGCTCTTCTGATCGGCGCGGGTCGCACGTGCCATCTGAGCGGCCAACTCCTTCAGGCTGAGGGCATTGGCCAACTCCTCATCGCCAATCGCTCGCACGCGTCTGCGGCGTCTCTCGCACGGCAGATCGGTGGGCGTGCGGTCGCGCTCGAAGAGATTACTTCGGTCATGAGCGACGTAGACATTATCATCAGCGCCACTGCCGCGCCCCACCACGTGCTTAACGCCGAGGATGTCGCTGCTGGTCGGGTCGGCGTGGATGCGCCTCTCGTCGTGCTCGACCTCGCCGTGCCAGCGGATGTCACCCCAGCCGTAGGAGAGTTGCCCGGCGTGAGCTTGCTCACGCTGGACACACTGCGCGACCTGCCTGACCTTGATGCACACGACGACCCAGCGGTCATCGCATCGCTCCAGGGGCGTGAGCGCGATATTGCCGACGCGTACAAGATCATCGAAAGCGCAATGCGCGAGCACATTCGCGCCCAAACCATGCGCCTCGCAGTGCCAGGCATCGCCGCGCTCCGCCGCCACGTGGATAGCTCAGAAGAGCAAGAACTCGCTGCCGCCCTCGCGCAACTGGAGCATCTCTCCGAACGCGACCGCGCAATCATCGAGCGGTTCGGCGCGCGTTTGGTTGACAAGATGTTCTTCCATCTGGTGCGACGTATCCGCTCGCTCGCCGAATATGACGAGATTGCGCCAGACGTTACCATGCGTGTGCTAGCGCAACTCTTCTCCGACTCCCCCAGCCAGAAGCGATCCGACGAAAGCTAACGTCGCGGTCTTGCGCTGTTTCAATCTGGCAACGCTCGATTGTGCAGAAAGGCTTGCTGGATGCACGCGCTAAGCGTTGTCCTGCTTCCGCCGGGGATCTCGCTCGACGAGAACGTTCTTTACGACGCACTCGACAGCCTCCTCGCGCCTTTCTACAGCGAACTGGAGCCGGATGAGCCAATGCGCAACGAGTACTACGACGCACACGCAATCATGAACATAACAGCCCGCTACTGTGTGCGGCCCACCGACTTGCAGAAGATTGCCGCGAAGTTGCGCAAAGCCTTGGGCGCTGACTGTAGCGTAGATGAGCATGGGCTGTATTACACGACAAACCTCAATCCAAACCGCAAATTGGACTACTGGACACTTCACAACATCGAAACAGACGTGTGGCCCGCTCGGCACATGCCCTGCGACTTACTACCATCCGCTGTGATTACCCCAGATGGCCACTGGAACGACACTGGGGCGGAGAAATATGCCAGTGACCTGACAGCAGACGAGCGTCAGGCGATTGGTCAGCGCGCATATGTGCTCATGGACCAGTATCCAGAGTGCTGGGCTGTGGCGCTCGATTGCCATTCCTAGCAGGCGCTTGTTGAGTCACTACTCACCGAGTGGAAAGCTTGTTTCAAGCGTGTCGCCAGACTCGAACACATCACCATGTCCGAACAGATGACCCTCTGGCGGTTGTAGCTCTGTGGGACGGTCAGCGGTAGGTTTGACTGAGCGTGGACCGAGCAGTATACTTGCCGCGCTGTGGAATGACAGCGGGTAGGCGCGCCCAGTCGGGCCACGGCGCCACTTCGACAAGCGGAGAGAAGGGTAGTAGAGCGTGCGCGGTAGCACATTGACCGATTCCATGCGACAGGGACGTTTCGGAGGGCTGGCGCGCCACGGCTGGGGAGCATTTGTGTTGCTCGCCGCCATGGCCATCGCATTGAGCGCATGCGGCGGCAGCACGTCGAGCCTGCCGAGCGGCGTCTATACGAGCCAGCAATACCACTTCCGCGTGACCTATCCGGCTGGCTGGCAGGTCAACACGTCGTCGCAGCCCAACGCGACCGCGCCGCTCATCGTCATCATCACACGATCAGGCTCAACGGCCATTCCCGGGTCACTGCTCTCGTCGCTCACCGTCAACGTCCTCTCGATGAGCGCCTCATCCGTCGCGAAGTCCGCCGACTCCCTCAGTTCGAATAGCGCCCTGACAGCCACGACGATTGGTGGTCAACCCGGCTTTCGCGACAAACCGGTGACAGAAACAGGCACAGGTGGCGCCAGCACTGACACGCTGACCCACACAGAATACTACGTTGTCCACGGTGGCTATCTATATCAGATCAGCGCCGACGCGCTCACAGGCGATGGCGCGGCAGTGGACGCCATGACACAGAGTTTTACACTGCTGAGCTAGTCGCTGCCCCGAGCTACTCTTTGGCGAGGGCGCGCAGGGCGCGGAAGATGAGGTCTTCCAGACTGCCTTGCGCATCATCGGGCAGAGAACGCGCCGCTGCGGTAGCCTCCAGTGGCGCATAGCCAAGACTGGTAAGCGCCTCCACGACATCCGCGCGCGACGGAGACGAGCTACCCCCTTTGCCGACGGCGACGCCTTCAAACTCCGGTAGCGGTCCCTTTTCGAAGCGCGGCTTCAACTCCAGCACCATGCGCGACGCCAGCTTTTTGCCAACGCCCGGCGCCAGTGTCAGCCGCGTAACATCTTCGCGCAGAACCGCCTCACGAAATGCTGCCCCCGACATGCTGGAGAGCAACGCAAGCCCGACACGCGGCCCCACGCCAGTCACCAGCAGCATCTGCTCGAAGAGGTCGCGATCACTTGGAGATGCGAATCCGTAGAGCGTGAGCGCATCTTCCCTGACGATAAATGTCGTGTGAAGGGAGACTTCTTCGCCGACATTGAGCGCGCTCAATGCGTTGAGAGGCGCATACACGCGCAAGGTGACGCCCCCGACCTGGATATACGCGCTATCCAGCGTTTTCGCTTCGAGCGCTCCGCGAACCGCGACGATCATGGCTCCCCCTGAGGTGGGCTAGCGCGACAACAGGCGCTCCGGCGACAGCATATTGAGATGGCAGATGGCGATTGCCGCAGCGTCCGCGGCGTCATCTGGCGTGGGGATCGAATCGAGCCGCAGCAGCACGCGCACCATCTCGCCAACTTGCGCCTTGGTGGCAAGCCCGTACCCATGCACGGCCTGCTTGACCTGCATCGGCTTGTATTCGCTGATAGGGATGCCGTTCTGCGCGGACACGAGCAGGGCCACGCCGCGCGCTTGCCCGACCGCAACGGCAGTGGTGACATTCTTGGCGAAGAAGAGTTCTTCCACTGCCATCTCGCGCGGCTCATAGGTCTGGATGATACTGGTCGCTTCGTCGTAGATCTTCTTGAGCCGATCGGGCATGCCCATTGAAGGCGTCGTCACGATACACCCGCACGCGATGAGCGTCAGGGTACCAGCGCGCGACTCGACAACCGCATAGCCCAGCCGTGCGGTACCGGGATCAATGCCAATCGCGCGTCGCGGCTCACTACCCATCCCAGCCTCCTGTGCGCGTTCGTTCGGATCAACAACCCGCTAGCCAGCGTACTTCTCGGCGAACTCGTCGGCGATCTGCGCATTGGTGAAGACGTTTTGCACATCGTCAAGTTCTTCGAGTTTGTCGATCAACCGGAGGGTCTGGAGCGACTCTTTCTCAGCAAGATCGATCTTCGTCTTCGGCACGAGCTGCGTCTCAGCGCGAGTCAGCTTCAGTTTCTTGGCTTCCAGCGTCTCACGCATCGCGTTGAGCTGGCTGGGGTCGGTGTAAACGATCAATCCCTCGTCGCCGTCGACATACTCCTCGACATCTTCAGCGCCAGCATCGATGACTTCCAGCGTGAGCTCATCAGGATCACGCCCATCGAGCGCTACCTCGAATACACCCTTCTGCTCGAAGATCCAGTCCACGCAGCCAGACTCACCGAGGTTGCCGCCGTTCTTGCCGAACGTGCTGCGGATATCGGCCGCGGTGCGGTTGCGGTTGTCCGTCATCGCCTGCACCATGATGGCTGCGCCACCCGGTGCATAGCCCTCATAGACGACATCTTCCAGTTGCGACCCTTCGCCGCCGCCCATCGCGCGCTTGATCGTGCGCTCGATATTGTCCATCGGCATGTTCGCGTCGCGGGCGCGCTGCACTGCCATACGCAGCCGGAAGTTGGCGTCAGGGTCGCCACTGCCGCCCTCGCGAACGGCCACAACGATTTCACGCCCAAGTCGTGTAAAGAGAGCGCCACGCTTACTGTCGTTTACGCCCTTCGCCCGACGAATCTGTGCCCACTTTGAATGTCCAGACATGCCTGTCTCGCCCCCTTTGGACGCCGCGTCTGCTCACGCTCCCTGGCGCGGACGCGACTCTCGCCTGTGCCCAACGTGCTCGGCGCTTCCGCGCTCGTATCGAGCGACAGGGAAGCGGCGCCACGTAGTTTATCCCCACTTAATCAGGGCTGTTGCTGGCGGCGCGCCCTGCATTCTATCACTTGCCACGCCGCACGCCAACCATCAGACGTCACTTGCTATTTACCAGATAGATGCAATGCCGCAAGATTCGTGCGCAGTGTCGCGGTGTCAAGCGCGCCTACCACTCGCGAGCGAATCACGCCGTCGCGATCAATGAAGAAGGTAGACGGCGTATCGGTCACCTGATAGAGTGTCGCGGCGCGCAGGTCCACATCGCGCACGACGGGATAGGTTACACCCAGCGCATGCACGAACTGATCGGCTGTCGCGGGGTCGTCTACCACGTCAACGCCCAGGACGACGAATCCCTGATCCTGGTACGCTTCATAGCTATGTTCGAGCGCTGGCATCTCATACTTGCAGGGCTCGCAGGCAGCGTACCAGAAGTTCAGCACAACGACCTTACCCTTCAACGAGGAAAGGCTCACGGGATTATTGGAGAGGTCACGCAGCGTCACATCGGGAGCGTAGTGACCCACAATCGGCGCGGGTGAGCCGGGAGCCGCGTGCGAGGCCGTAGGAGCCGACGTCAGCAACCCTTTGAGCAGCAAGCCGAAGGTGATGACCACCAGCGACACGATGAGAATGGCTCGAACCCGCCGACTTGAGAAGCTACCAGATGCAGGCGTGGGATTGGGAGACGACATGTATCCTTCCTCAATGCAGGGGCGCCAATTGAATGACATACGATGCGGTGGCTAGGGCGTCGCTCAATGCGCCACCCAGCCACCGCATGCGCGAACCTTACATGCTGCCAAGTCCCATGACGTGGAAGCCATTGTCAACATGCAGAATCTCGCCTGTGACTGACTTCGACACCGGCGCGCAGAGATAGGTCGCGACATCGCCAACGTCGTTCTGGTCGATATTGTGGCGGAGCGGCGCGACCTGCTCAACCAGGCCGAACATATCGTTGATATTGCCGACACCGCGCGCGGAGAGCGTCCGCAGTGGACCAGCCGAGATGCCATTGACGCGGATGTTTTGCGGGCCTAGGTCCCACGCAAGGTAGCGAATGGCCGCTTCCAGCGCTGCCTTCGCCACGCCCATGATGTTATAGCCCGGCACCACACGCTCGCTACCGAGATAGGTCAGCGCGATGATGCTGCCGCCGCCGCGCTGCTGCATGAGCGGTTCGACACGCCCAGCCATCGCGATGAGCGAGTAGGCGCTGATGTCGAGCGATGTGAGGAAACCAGCGCGCGAAACGCGGGAGACGCGCCCCTTCAGGTCTTCGGTCGGAGCGAATGCGACGCAGTGGACGAGGATGTCGAGTCCACCGAACTCCTTACCGACCTGCTCGAAGACCGCGTCAAGCTCTTGGTCGTTCTGCACATCGCAAGGCAGGACAAGCGCTCCGTCCATGCCAGCGGTGAGCTTGCGGACATTTGCCTCCATGCGCTCCTGATAGGTGAACGCGAGACGTGCGCCCTCCGCCGCGAGTTTCTGAGCTATCGCCCAGGCGATGCTGTTGTGGTTCGCGACACCGAAAATCAAGGCAGTTTTGCCGTCGAGCTGGCCCACTGTGGCGTCCTCCTGAATCTCCGCCGGGATCAGTGTACGCCCGCTCAAGAGCGCGCCAGTCGGCGGAACGGCTCAGGGTGCGCCGCTCTCGTAGATGCGCGGGACGATACGACGCCAGCATTCTAGCACCTGTGTGCGCCGCTGGGCAATTGACCGCATGACCACAACCCGGTTCGACGCATCGCATTGTGCTGAGCGCGCATTGTTCACGTGCGCCAACTGTGAGACAGCGATGACGACCTGTGCGTCCCCTGTGACCCTACGAATGCATAACTATGATGAGGGTAGTGTCACAACATAGGACAGGGATGCGAACGCTGCTGCGTGACCACCGGGCTACGCGGCGCGTCCCAAGAGGCCACGAATTGACAAGGAGGGCCCACCATGTCTACCCGTAGTCCCATACCGCCAACATCGACCGTGGATGGCGGCCGCAAACCCAGACGTCGCTCATGGCTGATCACGCTGGGCATCATAGTGGTTGTGGTAGCCGTGGGCATCGGCGTGGTATTTGGCATTCTGCTGCCGCAGCAACAAAAATGCAGCACAGCAGCGGACCCATCACGCCACGGAGCCGTAATCGAGTATTGTGCAGCAGAGCCGGTTACTGCCGGAGGCGCAATGGCGCGTGGATCGGACGGAAACCTCTGGTACACCAATGGCGGGCAAAAGATCACCCGCTTCACCGTCAAGACTAGCGCGGTCACTGAGTTTGCCGCGCCTACTGCCCCAAACCAGGTCGCCTTTCAGGGAATGGTAAACGGCTCAGACGGCAATCTCTGGTATATCGCCAATTACACGCTCGGCCGGATGAGCATGAATGGTGAGTTCAAAGAATTTGCGCTACCCCGTGACTTTGGTTTCTCGGGAAGCATAGCGGCGGGAGCGGACGGAACGCTGTGGGTAACGATGGGGAAAGACGGTCGCTATCAGTTGTTGAAGATCACCCCACCCATTGATGCGACAGCGAGCCCAGTGATCACGAATGTAGCGCTACCGTCGAACGCACTCGAAGCGATCGCAGCCGCGCCAGATGGAGGTCTCTGGGTAGCGACTGCCGTGGCCAGCGGTGAAACGATTACCGCTACCCACATCTTACGAATCACACCAGATGGAGCTATCTCGCAACTTCCACAGACACTCACGGGCGCGATCAGCGCGCTCACCGCTGGGCCGGAGAACACGATGTGGTTTTACGACACGTTGGGCCATATCGGCCGAATGACACTGGTCGGAGCCCCAGCCCTGTTTCCAGTCAGTGCGATAAGTCGAGACATGCCTCCGATGTCGTTGGCGCTCGGACCCGATGGCGCAATGTGGTTCCCCACGCAGGCTAACGGTGTGAATACTGGTATGGGGCGTATCACGCCATCTGGCGTCATCACGACCTTCACATTGCCACACACTGGTGGAATGGTCTCGAACATTACGGCAGGTCCTGATGGCGGCGTGTGGTTCCTGCTTGGATTCTCGCAACCCTGGGAGCCATCCCCGCGCATAGTCCGCATCACGCCATAGGAAGCGTGCAGCGAACGCAGCAGCGTGAGATTTCGTCCCTCATTTCCCAAGCTGGGATCATTTCCCAAGCTGGGAAATGAGGGACTTTTGCGAATCCCACAACTCGATCAAGGCTCCAATGCGCTAAACATGTGATTCATAACGAACTGTCTAGCTTGCCCGCTCTGTCCGCGCCACTACTGGCTCAACGTCGCTCAACAACTCGCCAGCCTCATCATCCGCCGTCTCGCGACTCTGGTCGGTCAGCTCCGAAATCGGCATGGAGATGCGATCACCATGCGCGGCAGCGATGAGGCTCACCCAGCGCCGAAGCGTATCGCCCGCGATCTGCCCCTCGAAGCGATATGGCACATCGTGATCGCCGCCAGGGCCACGTTCCATCGCCCAACGCTGATCTTCGATGCCGGAAGGCGCAAGCGACAGGCGTGGAGTCGCGGTGAGAGACGGCGTCGCGCTTACGTCGCCGCAGGTAGGCTGCCCTGCGCGAATTTGCCGCACCTGCTCTCGCAGTAAGAGCGCCGTCGCCGCCTGGATGACGCTCACCTCCGCGAAGACCTGTCCCGCCTTTCGCACGAGAGCCATCGCATAGAGCGGATCACGCGTCATCGCGTGGAACGGCTCCCATGCCGTTTGCTGGTTCTCGCGCGTCAACACCTGATACAACATGCTTGTTCTCTCTGCTCCGCCATCGATCTGACTTCGACCGGAAACCGGTCGGGGGGAGTGGAGGCGCACACCAGCGTGCGCTCGCTCTTGCCTGTAAAACGCGCCACGTCGCAAACGTCTTCACCTTCAGCCAGACAGGTACTGTTGGCGCGACAAAAGGGCTACAGGCGAGAGATCGTTCACTCCCCTGAAGCTAGCGCGCTGGTGTGATACGCTTGTGCGCATCCGAACATGGCTGAGCGCGACGACAAAATCGTCAGCGGGAAGAATTCGCGGAAACAGAGAAGTAGAGAGGACGCTCATGCAGAGCGGCGACGATCAACACTCGGAACCATCCATCACCGGAATCCGTGATGCGGCGCAACGGATTCGCGAGAACGTCAGCCGGGTCATCGTAGGCAAACAGGATGTCATTGACCTGCTGATCGTCGCGATCCTTAGCGAAGGGCATGTGCTGATCGAAGATGTACCGGGACGTGGCAAGACGATGATGGCGCGAGCGTTGGCGCGCTCCATCGCATCGTCGTTCGCTCGCGTGCAGGGAACACCCGACCTGCTGCCGACGGATATCGTGGGCGTCAGCTACTTCAATCAGCGCCTTGGTGAATTCGAGTTCCGGCGCGGCCCCATCTTCGCGAATGTGGCCCTGGTGGATGAGATCAACCGCGCTACCCCGCGCACGCAATCGGCCCTGCTGGAGGCCATGCAGGAGCGTCAGGTCACAGTCGACGGAGACACGACACCACTCGCGGCTCCATTTCTGGTCATCGCCACACAGAACCCCATCGAACTGGCGGGAACGTTTCCGCTGCCAGAGGCGCAGCTCGACCGCTTCCTTTTCCGACTGCGCGTCTCAGCGCCGACGCACGACGAAGAACTTGCGATGCTCTATCGTTTCAAAGACGTGCAGCCGCTCGACACGTTGCAGCCCGTCATCTCGGGCGCAGAGGTGGTCGCGCTCCAGCCAGCGGTGCGCTCAGTGCGTGTCAGCGAGCCTGTCGCGAATTACCTCCTCAACATCATTCGCGCCACACGCACCTATCCCAAGATGCAACTCGGGGCGAGTCCACGCGCTTCACTGGCGTTGTTCCGCGCGGCGCAGGCGCTTGCCGCGATGGCAGGGCGCGACTACGTCAAGCCTGACGACATCAAGCGGCTCGCCGTTCCCACGCTAGCCCATCGGCTGATGCTCGATCCGGCCGGGCTGAACTTCGAGTCGCAGAATGTCGAGACGCTGCTGAGTGAACTGGTCGAGACTGTGCCAACGCCAGTCGAAAGCCTCTGAGATCAGCGGAGAAAGGCACGCGCGCGATGAGCGACGCCCATAGCCAGAAGCGTACACCGAGTGAACCAGACGACCGTTTGGAGCGACGTCGACCGCTGTATGTCATCGCGGCGCTGCTGATCGGGGTAAGCATATGGATTCAGTTTCCGTTGCTCTTCGTCTGCGGCTTGCTGGTGCTAGGCATCGCGGCTGTTCCCGAGATCTGGTATCGCTTCGGCCTACGCGGGCTCACCGTATCACACGAGGTCGAGTCAAGCCGCGTCTCATTCGGTGACGTTGTCACTATCCCGCTGACGCTGGAAAATCGCTCCCTCCTGCCATTGCCAATGATCGAGTCCATAGATGGCTTTCCCGAGGCGCTGCCAGTGCTGGGCTTGCGTCTCGGCCACTCTACCCACACCAATGTAGCCGCGCTCGCAAGAACCTTGCGCCTGTGGGCGTATCAGCGGGTGCGACGACGCTACTATGTGCGCGCGACGCAGCGGGGCGCATTCACCTTCGGCCCGACATGGATCTCCGTCGCTGACCCGTTTGGTGTGATCACTCGTAATGTGAGTTTCGATACCGAGCGTGCGGTGCTGGTGCATCCGCTGGTCGCGCCATTGGAGCGCTTTGGAATCGAGCCGCGCGCCATCTTCGGCGAACACGACTCGCGCGTCCGACTGCTGGAAGATCCTCTCCGAATTGCGGGCGTTCGCGAGTACGTGCCGGGCGACGACCCACGGCGGGTCCATTGGAAAGCGACGGCGCGGCTCGGAACGCTCCAAAGCAAGGTGCTCGATCCCTCCACCCAGCGCACAGTGATCATCGCGCTAGATGTACGCACATTCAATCGGGCGCAACTCGGTTGGGACCCCGATCTTGCGGAATATGGCATCGCTGTGGCAGCCTCAGTCGCCGCGTGGGCTGTGCGCCACGGCTACGCCGTCGGATTGATCGCAAACGGCGTCTTCTCATCGATCAATCCCGACGCCGAGGGGAAGTTGGAGCGCCAATCCGCCACTGTCCGCTCGGCAGATTCGCCACGTCTGCGACTGGCTCCGTCTGCCCGCCCTGAACAACTCACCCGCATATTGGATAGTCTTTCCCGACTTATCATGTTTGGTGGCGCCCCAATGGGAGCGTTACTCGCGAATGAGATGCGCTCGGCGCCGAGCGGAGCCTCGCTCGTCTATGTTGGACTTGAATCGCTCGTAGATACCACCACGCTGATCACCTTGCGGCGAGCGGCGATGAATGGTCATGGAGTCTCGCTGGCGCTCACCTCCCGAGAAATTGGCGACCCCCTCGGTGACGCTGATTCCTCGCATGGTCTGCATGTGACTGGCTTTCCGATATTCCGCGTGGGCGGGCGAGAGCGCTGGCGAGCGCTGATGACCGAAGCGCTCAACGATCTCCCACCTCGCACGGCTCTTGAAGCGCCAAACGAAGCGCATCTCATGACTGAGCGCGAACTCATCAGGCGAAAGCGGGAGGAACGGCAAGAACGACTGGCACGCAAGGGCCATACAGCGTTGGAAGAACAGGTAGATTCGCCAGATACCCAACGGAGGAGCGCAGATGTCGAACGGGCGCCAACTCTGGCTCAGCCCTGAATGGGCGAACAAAGGTCTACACGTAGCGCTCCTGACGATGCTGGAGATTCTTCCCATTCAGGCGTGCCTTCTGATGTATGCGGCAGGAACGACCTCCATGTCTGTTGCATTTGGCCCGCTCTGGCTCATCGTTGCCGCCATTTTGGCGTTCGCTCTCATCCGCCAGCGAGTGGGTGAGCGCGAGGCATTACTGGTGATGATCCTGTCAGTGCTGTTGGGCGCTAGCGTCTGCCTGCTCTTTGCCGCGCTCTCGCCCACAGCCTACGGCGACGTCGCGGGCGGACTCTTTTCGACGGGCTGGGTCAACGCGTTACGTCGTGACGCCCTGTATGACACGGCTCGCTTCAATGGCCTATTTTCGATCGTGCCCTTTGTTTTCTACCTCGGATGGCGAGGGCTCACCCTGGGCGCGGGATTCCCACGGGCATATGTGACCCTGCGGCGATTCGCCTTTGGGCTTGCTGTGATCATCGTCGCCTGTGTGGGCGCGCTCTCCGTTCCCAAGCAGGCGCAGCCAGAGTTGGAGAGCGTGCTGCTCTTGCTGGTGGCGCTCGAAGCGTTCGCGGGGTTGGCCGCGGCGGCAATGGCGCGCAGAGATGAAGAACAGACTGCCGCCGTCGGCGCCGATGCTCGCGAAAGTACCCGCTGGCTGCTCAATGCCTTCGGCGCGGCGGCGCTGGTGGTCGGCGTAGCGTTTCTCATCGGCCTGACACTCGATCTCAGCCTGGCGACGCCCATAACACGCGCGTTGGGCTCACTCGGCGCCATTATCACTACTGCGCTCAGCTGGCTGACCGAACACCTGGCCTATTTGCTGTGGATACTCTTCGTCAAAACACTTGGCGCATGGTTCTTCAAGAACAAGCAGTTTATTCAAATGCCAAAGGAGGAACCCGGCGCCATCGCTTCGAAAACTCATAAGCAGCCGGTCATAGTTCCTCCGCCGCATCAGTTGGTGGTCGCGGCAGAGATCATCATCAGCGCGCTAGTGGTTGGCACGTTGCTATACATCATCTATCGCCTGGTGGCATATCTCCTGCGCGCCCAGCGAGCGCCAACAGACCCAGAAATGGATGAGGAGCGCGAAGGGCTCAACGAAGGCGGACTATTGAGACGCCAGTTGGCCGACTTGCTGGGGCGATTGCGAGGCGCCTTCTCGACCGAACCCGATCCTCTGCAGTCAGGCGGCGTGCGTTGGCACTTCCGTGAAGTGCTGCGAGCGGGTACGGCGGCAGGTCTGGCGCGGCGAGATGGCGAGACGGCAGACGAGTACGGTCGCCGGATAGCAGCCGTCACGCAGGTGGCCAGCGTGGCAGGCCCAGATGCGTCGCTCTCAACGCTGACCACAGCTTACGATGATGCGCGCTATGGCGAACGTGAACGACCTGCGGCCCCAGCAGTAGCCGCCGAAGCCAAGCGACTGACAGACGCGCTGCGCCGCCTTCGCGGGCGCTAGACCGTCTTATCTTCAGGCCCGATTGCGCGCCCACTGCCAATGAACTCTCTGACACGCTCGGCGAGGTCGCGATTCATGCCATCCACCGCCGCGATGTCCTCGACACTGGCAGAAGCGATGGCGCGCGCCGAGCCAAAGTGCCGCACTAGCGCCTTCTTTCGCTTGGGCCCGATACCTGGAATCTCATCGAGCACTGAGCGGAAGGTGCGCGTACTCCGCAGGTTGCGATGATAGGTGATCGCGAAGCGGTGCGCTTCGTCGCGTACCCGCTGCAATAGATAGAGTCCCTGCGAGCCACGCGGCAAGACCAGCGGCTGCGGCTGGTCCATCAGGTAGATTTCCTCGTATGTACTGATGCTGCCGTGGTTTTCCTTGGCGATGCCAATCACCGGAATGCGTACATCGAGTTGCGCCAAC
>DASVZC010000007.1:0-46282 GCA_036391835.1 Ktedonobacterales bacterium
GATTCACGGCCACATCTCCCGCGCGAAGAACGATCTTATGGGGCCACTGCAGTTCGCAGAAAACGTCAATCGCTACAGCGAAGAAATCGCGGCCCGCGTCTACAAGCGCTACGAGCAAGCGCTACGGGAGCGCGACGCCGTCGACTTCGATGACCTAATTCTGCTGACTCACCAGCTGTGGCGGCGCAATCCAGAAGTGCTGAAGAACTACCAGCGTCGCTATCGCTACATCCATGTGGACGAGTTCCAGGACACCAACAAAGCGCAGTATGAACTGGTGCGATTGTTGGCAGGCGGCAACGCCGATGCGCCCGGACACCAGAATATATGCGTGGTCGGCGACGACGACCAATGTCTTGTGGCTGGCACGCGCATCACTATGGCAGATGGCTCAGATAAGCCCATCGAGCAGGTGATAGTAGGCGACTCTGTACAGTCCGCCTATGGCAGCGGCACATTCAGGCCGGCGAAGGTCATCGCAACAGCGAAACGCGAACGCGCTGAAGGCGTGGCGATCACCCTGCGCTCTGGGCGTACCCTTGTCAGCACGCCAGAACACACCCACTTCGCCGGATACCGGCTCGACGCGACGCCACAACTCTACTTCACCTACCTCATGCACAAGCGCGGCGTTGGGTTTCGACTGGGGACTTCGCAAGTCTACACACGGAGCCAGCTCAAGCCTGTTGTTGGCTTCATGCTCCGCGCACGTCAGGAACACGCCGATGCGGTATGGGCCATCTCCACACACAGCAGTGAAAATGAGGCGCGGGCGGAAGAGTATATTCTTTCCCTTCGCTTTGGCATCCCCACATTGCCATTCACTCCGCGCAAAGGCGGTTCACTCAATGGCTTGGTCCACGACGAACGCTATATTCGCCGTGTATTTGCGGCATTCGACACGGAGACACACGGCCGCCGCCTGCTCGCACATGGTGGATTGACCTTCGAGCATCCGCATTTTCGGCCGCGTTCACGGAACTCCAATCGCCATCACCTCATCATTACGCTGTGTGGCGATCGGCGAGGCGCTACTCCCATGCACCGCATCTCACTCGTTGGCTCCGACCCCTTGACTCGACAAAAGCTGGAATCCGCAGGGCTAAACATACGCGCGGCAAAAGAAGGCTCGGCAAGTTGGCGATTTGAGGCAGCGAACGCCAATATGGGGACATTGCTAACACTCGCCAGACAAATTAGCGCTGTGATCGATGTAGAAACGATATTCACCGCGCGACTGGGCAAGACGAGTGAGTCAGATGCGACAAGCTCACTGCCATTTACGCCAGCGGCGGCAGTGCGCCCAGGCATGGTCATGTTTGATGGGCAGGGTGGCTACGATGTTGTGACAAGCGTGGAGCGTGTCACCCTTACGGAGCCTGTCTATGATCTTGACATCGAGAGAACTCATAACTTCATCGCCAACGGAATAGTAACGCACAATTCCATCTATGGCTGGCGTGGCGCCATTCCGAAGGTGGTGCGTGACTTCCAGACGGACTTCCCCAAGACGCACACGATTCTGCTGGAGCAGAACTACCGCTCGACACAAAATATCCTCGACGCAGCGCATGGCGTCGTGAAACGCAACGTCGGTCGCGCCGATAAGAAGCTGTGGACAGACCAGTCCGGCGGCGAAAAGATCACTCTGCATGAAGCGTACAACGAGGAAGAAGAAGCGAGCTACGTCGTCCATGAGATACGCCGGCTGACATCACGCGGCCAAGCGAATCTGCGCGATGTCGCTGTGATGTATCGCACCAACGCGCAGTCACGCGCCCTGGAAGAACAGTTCATGCGCGCGGGCATGGCATATGTCGTCGTCGGCAGCCGCAAGTTCTACGACCGCAAAGAAATCCGCGATGTCCTGGCGTATCTGCGCCTGCTATACAATCCACTCGACCAGACAGCGCTTGAACGCATCATCAATGTGCCCAATCGCAAGATCGGCCCGAAGACACTCGCCGAGTTCCTGAACTGGGCGCGCGCTGAGCAGATGGCGCCGTTCGATGCGCTGGCCCGAATCGAGCAGCATCCAACGCTCGCGACGGCTGGCAAGCGGGCGCTTGTGACGTTCGCGGGCATCATGTCGAACCTCCGCGAGTTAGCGAAAGAGCAACCGCTACCAATCCTCATCGACTTCCTGCTGGCGCAAAGTGGCTACGCCGCCGAACTACGCGACGGCACGGAGGAAGGCGAAGAGCGCTGGCGCAACGTACTGGAACTGCGCCGCGTGGCCGAGGACTTCGCGCTGATCGATCCCGAGACGGCGCTCGCGCTCTTCCTGGAGCAGGTCGCTCTGGTCGGTGGATCTGACACGACCCAGACCGGTGAGAATGGCGCCCTCGAACGGGAGAAAGACAAAGAGGCTGTAACCCTCATCACACTCCACGCGGCGAAGGGCCTTGAATTCCCGGTCGTCTTCCTGGTCGGCATGGAGGAAGGCATTCTCCCGCATTCACGCTCACTAGAACGGCAAGAAGAACTGGAGGAAGAGCGGCGGCTGACGTACGTAGGTATCACTCGCGCCATGCGCCAGCTCTACCTCGTGCGCGCCTATCGCCGCACCTTCTATGGTGGCGCCAGCTTCCAGGAGGCCTCGCGATTCCTCGATGAGATTCCCGCTGACCTGATGCGCGTCACCCATGAACGTGCGCCGCGCGGTGGCGTATCATCCTCGACAGGCGAAACACGACCCCGCCAGCAAAATCCGAATCCTTGGGGTCTGTCGCAGGCGCCTGGGCGCAGCAAATTCGGCAGCGAGCCTGCAGGTGCGCCCTCACGCCCAACTCCCACGCCATATCAGCCTGCGCCGTCATCAACGCCAACTGAGAAACCCGTGACGGAGCCCGTCGCCTCAGCCACCCAACTTGCGCCGGGCGACAAGGTGACGCATCGTCTGTTCGGGCGTGGATTGGTGCTGAAGGTCAACGCCACACCCGACTCCACCACAGTGGATGTGTTATTTGATACAGCAGGCCGCAAGACGCTTGATCTCGCGTTCGCCCGCCTGGAGAAGGTCTAGCGAGTCGTCTCACAGTGAGCCAGCGCTACGGCTGATTCATAATCGCTGGCGATATCAAGCTCAATCAGCGTCGCACGGGCTGGCGACGTCCCAATGCCGTTGACAACGGAGTTAACGGCATGTTATGCTAGGTCAGCTTGCCCAGCGCAAGATGACGCTTGGGCGCTCCGACTTGTTCGTGCAGCATCACCTGAATCAGTATCCGCCTGCGGAGGAACATCATGGTCAAAATTCGGCTCATGCGCGTTGGCATGAAGGGCGCGCCGAGCTATCGTGTCGTCATTGCGGACTCGACATCGCCGCGCGATGGCCGCATCATCGAAAACATCGGTTGGTACAATCCCCTGACCGAGCCGTCCACCATCAACATCGACAATGAGCGCGCGAAATACTGGCTCAGCAAGGGCGCGCAGCCGACCGATTCGACTCGCTCACTGCTGGAGCGCGCTGGCGTGCTGACCCGGACCGAGCAAGCCGCGGAAGCGAAGTAGGCTAGCTTCCGCTGGCCTGTCTTCCTCCGCGGCGCTGGCCGATTCCGGCCAAACAGTACAAGCGGAGATTCTCATGCGGGGTTTAGTTGAATTCATCGCGCGCAACCTCGTTGATGACCCAGACGCGGTCATCGTGCGCGAGATCCGCAACGATCGCTATGCGACCGTCATTGGTCTGCGCGTCAGCGAAGGCGACCTGGGCAAGGTCATCGGTCGCCAAGGACGTGTCGCCAAGGCGATTCGCACACTGATGCGCGCCTCCGGCAGCCTGAGTGGCAAGCAGCACATTGGCCTCGAAATCGACGACCGCGGCCCACGAACGCCCGATGCCTGATGTCCCTTCGGCGGATGACGCCTGGGCGCAGGTGGGTGAAATCGTGGGCATCTTCGGCGTCAAAGGCGAAATGAAAGTCCGCCCACTGTCCGACTTCCCTGAACGATTCGCCGTCGGAGCCACGCTCTATCTTGGTGACACACACATCCCACATACCATCACCAGCGCACGTTTACGTCCTGGCTCCCACATTCTCGCCCTCAGCGGCGTGGAGTCCGCGAACGACGCGGAACGCCTGCGCGGCCAACTCCTTTGGGTTCCTACTTCCACGCTTGCGCCCCTCGGCCCTGATCAGTTCTACCAGCACGATGTCATAGGAATGCGGGTCGAACATGTCAACGGCGCATACCTGGGCGTCATCGTAGACATCCTCGAAAGCGGCCAGACCGACCTCTACGTCGTGCGCAACGAGACCGCTGGCGCAGAACACATGCTACCCGCCGTCAAAGAGTTCATCAAGCAGGTCGATGTCGTGAATGGTGTTATACGTGTCGAGCCGATTCCCGGTCTCTTTGACGAAGAAGCGGACACTGCAGGCTAAACTCACCCCAGGACCACTGGGCGCGCGATAAGCGAGCGATCTATGCTAGCTAGCGTCGGGCGGCCAGACAGCATCATAGCCAGCTTTAGCTCGTCCTTCAGCAAGCTGAGCGCGCGCGCCACACCAGCCTCGCCATCCACCGCAAGCGCCCACAGCACAGGGCGGCCCAGCAGAACCGCACGCGCGCCCAACGCGAGCGCCTTCAAGACATCCGTGCCGCGGCGCACGCCTCCGTCCATGTACACTTCGCAGCGACCGGCTACAGCGTCCACAACCTCTGGCAACGCGTCGATGCCCGCCAGCACGCCGTCGAGTTGTCGTCCGCCATGATTCGACACAACAATGCCAGCGGCGCCATGCGCCACAGCCAACTGCGCATCCTCTGCCGTCAGAATACCCTTTACCACGACAGGCAGATTCGTGATCGACCGGAGCCAATCGAGCGCCTCCCAGGTCAGAGTCAGATCAAATTGCGCCTCCGCATAAGTCGCCAGGGCAGAGACACCAGGATCGCCTGCCTGCTCGGCAGCCAGATCGCCGTGGAAGTTCGCCAGATGGAGATGTGGTGGTAATCCGAAGCCATTGCGCACGTCTGGTTCGCGCTGGCCGATGATTGGCGCATCCACCGTGAGCACGAGAGCACGATAGCCCGCGCGCTCAGCACGCCGCACCAGCGACTCAGAAACCGAGCGATCCTTAAAGACGTAGAGTTGAAACCATAGAGGGCCAGTCGCCGCCTGCGCGACTTCCTCGAGCGGAGTCGTCGCCATCGTGCTCACGCACATCAACGTACCCGCAGCGCCAGCGCCGCTCGCAGTCGCCGCTTCACCCTGGGCATGCGCCAGCTTGTGATAGGCCATCGGCGCCACCAGAATTGGAGCGCTCACCTCGCTGCCAAGAATGGTCGTGCGCATCTCCACGGCGCTGATATCAACCAGCATGCGTGGTCTCAAGCGGATGCGCTGGAACGCCAGGATGTTCTCGCGCAGCGTGACCTCATCGTTCGCGCCACTCTGATAGTAATCCCAGTGGCTCTTCTGCACACGGTCGCGGGCAAGCGGCTCATACTCTGCTAGATTGATCGGCTGCATGACACACTCTCTCTGGGAACTGGCGACGCAGATGCGCCCCGAGTAGTCGGGCATTCAGGGTACTTTTATCCTAACATGGCGGGGGCGATGTGCTAATGTCAACCCTGCATGAATGTGGCAAAGGCATCGTCACGGCATGCGGGAATATCAACTCGGCGGCATAGGGCATCAGTGGGGTTTGCATTGCTTGTGACGGCAGCCCATGTTACAATCGTCGCCTGATACGCTTGCTAGATTTCGTTCTGGATACAGTCTCGGCTCAGTGGGAGCGCCCGCTTCGAGCGCAAGCAGATGTTTCGGCGCATCGACGTTCGACACGACGTCCATCATGCGGCGCCAACATGAACTTCACATCCACGCGAACGCGGAGGGAAACCAATGGCAAAGGCGGGTCGCTCGGCGAAGAAGGGGCTTGGATCGCGCATCCTTGGCCTACTCAATCCGATTCGTGATCCCAGCCTCGTCGTGGCGATCATCCTGACTGTGATCGAGCGCGCAGGCAACAGTGACGCGCCATGGCAATGGGCGCTATTTGGCCTGCTCAACTGGATCGCCGTCAAGGCGTTGATCTGGCTGCTGGTCAACTTCTTCTTCTCGTTCGTGTACCTCGTTCGTAAGGGCTGGTGGGTCTTCCGCAACCCGCGCCTGGCCTGGCGACTGCTCGACGCGCTCGGCACCGAAGAAATTATCATCGGTGGACTGCGTCCCGACATGTTCGCCACGGAAGAAGGCGGCCTTCACGAGGGTCAACTCGGCATGGCTGGCATGGGCGCGCCGAACTACTTTGGCGGCGGACCAGGGCTGGCGGCGCCTGGCTACAACAACCAGCAGTACAACGAAAACGACCTCTACGGTGACATGGACGCCGACCGCTACGGCAATTATGGTGGCGGTGGCCAGTTCAGTGAGCGCCTGAGTGAACAGAGTGAAGAACTGCAAGCGATGATGGCCGCCTACAGCAAGCTCATCGCCGACTGGATGAGCTTTACCGAAGAGAAGTGGCGCGCGGTCAGCGACAGCCAACTCGGCTGGAAAGCCCTGCGCGGCCGCTGGAACGGCTGGGACGAAATCTACTCTGACGCCTGGGCAATTTCCGGCGATGTGGCGCAGGCTTCCAGTGAGGCGCTGGCCCGCCGCTTCGAAAACTCGCGCTCAAAAGGTTCGGCCGCAAGTTCCGTCGCCTGCTTCCTGCACGACGTGGATAGCCTCCGCCAGAGCCTGATCGAACTCGAAGGCGGTGTCGTCGGTGAAGCGCCGCGACTGGGTGGTGTCAATACGCAGTCGGTCGCACAACGCACCGCAAAGGCGCCAATCATTCGTAATCCCATGATCGTTGACGCGGACGGCTAGATATTCCCAGACGCCGCGTGTAGACACAGATGCGTTGAGGGCCACAAGATAATGCATGAAGTCAGCCAGCGATGGGCGGTGACCATGGCGGTCATCTCAGCGGTCGTGGGAGTAGTGGCGCTGGTCCTGGGGGCGTTTTTCGCGCCACTCCCTACCCATGCTGTCGACGCGAATGGAAATGCGTTAGTGACCGCCGTATTCATTCGCGGATTCCTGGCGCTCCTCGCGCTCGCAGCGGCGTTCGTTTTCGCCTACTACGCCGGCTACAAAATCCAGGACGCTTTTGAGCCAACGCCACCTTCTGCCGAGCGGTCAATCGACGCTGGCTCGGCCATCTTCAGTCTCTTTTCGACGCCAGGGCCACGCCGTGATGCGCTCTATGCGGGCGGCATCACATTGGCCTCGTACTGGCTCTTCACGGCCCTCTACATCGCAGCCCTGGGCAGATTCGGTAACGTGGGGGACACATCTGGTGGCTGGGGCGCGTTCATTGTAGAGCGCCTGCTGCAGGGGGTCGCGCTGATCGCTGGGGGTGGCGGCGCAGGCGCACTCGGCGCACGCAACGCGCTAACACGACGACTGACGAAACGTATCTTCTCGGCTCCCGCGCCCGAGGCGACGACACAAGCGCCTCAGAGTGAAACAGCGCCGGACAATCAGAACCGCTAGACCGATGAGGGCCACCGCTCGGTGGCCCTTACGCTTCGAGCCACTAGGCGATGGACTTCGCTAGCGGTTCGAGCACACTGAGCAACTGATTCACGGTGAACGGCTTGGCCAGTGTGCCATCTACCACGAGGTCGCGAGCCGTTTCGAGATGCGAGAACGCCGAGACCAGAATCACCTTATGCTGCGAGCGAAGCGCCGGGTTGGTCTCAAGGTGCTCCATGACCCCTCGACCATCCAGCACAGGCATGAGCAAATCGAGCAGCACCACGCGCGGCGCACTCACTGCAAGTGTTTCGAGGGCTTCCTGGCCATTCGTGACCGTTTCGGTGGGATAGCCTTCGAGTGACAGGACCTCGACCAGCATCTTCCGAATCGCGGGATCATCATCGACGATGAGTATTGTAGGCGTATGGGCCATTGTTTTCCCTCCCAGGCTCACCCAGACCGCTCGACGCGAGGCGCTTGATTCCTCGGGCTGTCCTGGCATCTATTGTACTGTCTAACTGCGCGCTTTGTATAGCTGAAATCGGGGGAAATTCAGCATTTGCGCGCAATCTCTTAGACGCTGGGGTCCGGGATGCGTGGCAGGCAGAAGCTAAAGCGGGAGCCCTGCCCTAGTCGGCTCTCTATCCAGATGTCGCCGCCCATCGCCTCGATATATTGGCGGCAGATCCACAACCCAAGTCCGGTGCCGCGTACAGGTGTCACCAGCGATTGCGCGAGCCGGACGAACTTCTGGAAGAGCTTGGCCTGATCCTCTGGAGAAATGCCAGGGCCATCATCCTCGACATTCACCACCACCCATGGCTGCGCCGCATCGTCGCCGGGCGCCAGCTTGCGGCCCGCGCTGGCGAGTTCCTGGCGCGTCGTCGGTCGCGCGGTCACGCGACATGCTTTCCCTGACCCTGAATACTTGATAGCGTTACTGATGAGATTGGAAAAGACACGCGGCAGTCGCTCATCATCGCCATTCACCCACAGATCGGCGTCAATGCGCACCTGAATGCGCTCCCGCGCCTCTGGCGCCTGCACGCCGACAGCGTCATTGGCAGTGGCGAGCAGATTGATCGCACGTGGCACGATGCGCAGAGGCTGCGAACTCATGCGGTTGGCGTCGGCGAGCATGCTGATCATGCCCGCGAGTTGCACCGTCGCCTGATGAATCTCACCCGCGAACTGCTGCAACTTCTCCTGATCCAGCTTGTGACCGTGCTTGTTGATGAGTGTCACATAGCCTTCGATGGCCGTCAGCGGCGTACGGAACTCATGCGAGACAGTCAGAATGAAGTCATCTTTGAGTTTATCCAGCGCTTTCAGCTGCTCGTACGCGTCTTCAAGTTCCGCATAGAGCCGCGCATTGTTGATCGCGATAGCTGCCTGGCTCGAAAGTCCTTGCAACAACCCGATTTCGTCCGCCGTGAAGCGCTGGGATTGGCGAGGTGAATAGATCACCAGAGCGCCGAGTTGGCGATCCTGCTGCGTGATCGGTGTCGCGAGGAACGCGGTCACACCCACGCGCGCCAGCTTCACCGTCGCGGACTCTGGATCTTCCGAGTCATGCGACAGGTCATCTTCGACGATGAATGTGCCCGAATCCAGCCGCTGGCCGATATTGCGCCACTTGAGCGGAATATGCGCCTCTAGCAGTGGGGCCTCGTGCTCACGCTCAGGTGGAAAGACAGCGCGACAGACCAGCTCGGAGTCTGGCCCTTCGCGCAGGAATACCGCTGAGACCTGCGCCTCGGTCAGCAGCGACGCCTGCTCCGCGAGCGCTTGCAGGGTGGTATTCACATCCAGTGAGGCGTTGAGCGTCTGCACGGCGTTGTTCAGCGCTGAAAGATGGCGACGTTGATCATTCAACTGGCCGACCGACCTGCGCGCATTCTCGACCAAACGAGCGTTCTCAGCGAATGTCGAGGTAGCCAGCGCTAGCGCCTCAAAGAGTGCGGCGGCGTCCGCGTTGAACGCATCTGGTTGGGGCGATGTAACCACAATTGCGCCGACCGGGCGACCACCAGCGACGAGCGGAGCAGCCAGCGATGAGCGCATCGCGGGTTCCTGGCTCCAGCCAAGGCTCATCAGCGCATTCGCCGCGCCACCCACGGGATTACGTTCATTCACAAGTTCGCCGCCAAGCGCGCGTTGCAGCCAGAACGGCATATCGCTGCGCGCGAATCGTCCGCCCTGCTGGGGAACGCCAGCGCGCTGGGCCACTTCGACCTGGACTTCATCGGATTCCGCGAGGAGCAGCGCCGTGAAGGTGAGCGCGTTGAGTTGGCGTGCGCTCATCTCGGCGACACGATTGAAAAGTTCGCCGCGTGTCGGCCCGACGCCGCTCAGGTCGCGTAGAGCGCCGATCAGGTCACCACGTCGCACAGAATCTTCTGATGTATCGAGGAGCGCGAGCGCGCGCCCAAGGCGATCAGCTTGCATCTCCAGCAGAATGCGGTCATGCGCTGAATAGGCCCACATCTCGTCCCGATTAAAGACACGCAACACACCGATCACTGGCCCACGCCCGCTCACTCGATTGAGCGTGTCGGGACGGAAGATCGGAACAGCGAGGTGGTGCGGCGCTTCCGGCTCGATCAGCCAGTCTCTTGCAGCATCAGGAGCATGGGGATCGAGCCGGACATGCAATGGCTCACGCCGACGCCAGACTTTGCCAATGAGTCCTTGATCGATCGCGTAGGCGCGTGCGAGTTGCGCCGATGGCATTAACTGGGTTACCTGGCTATCGATGCTATCGGCAGAGTCAAATGACGTCACCGGAGTAATTGGCTGCGATGGGCGCGACGCGGCGCCAAAGCCCGGTGGGCGCGGTGGACGCTTGCGGCGCGCTCGTGTGACCATTACGCTACCAGAGTAGTCGAGCGCCGCGACTTCGCCGCCATCCGAACGCACCAGATCGATCGCACCGTCGAGCGCTTCAAGGCAGAATGAGGCGACCGCTGGAATATCCGCGTAGCCCTTGACTTGCGGAATATTCGGCGGGGGATAGGCTCCCGGGCGCAGCGGACCGCTGACATCTGACGCAGCCGGGCGTGGTGGCCACTGGTTGCCTGATGACATGAGCGCTGTCCTCTACTCTGCCCGCCATGAACTCTTCGCCCACACCCCAGGTCGGTAGAATGGGGCGTACTCAGAGTATGATACGCGGCGCGACGCCTACAAGAAGGCAGGACCCTGCCAGGTACCAGTACGATGCCTATCCCCGGAACGTGTTACTCAGGATGAAGATCAGGTTCGCTGGGCGCTCGGCCATGCGTCGCGTCAGATAAGGATACCATTGCGAACCGTAGGGCACATAGACACGGACATTGTAGCCAGCGGTCGCCAGTCGCTCCTGCAAATCGCGCCGGATACCATAGAGCATCTGGAACTCAAAGCGAGCGTGCGGAATTTCGCTCGCCTGTGCGATCTGAATGGCTGTGTTGATCATCCGCTCATCGTGTGTCGCGATGGCGGGGTACACGCCACGCTCCAGCAGCGGGCGCAACAGGCGCTGATAGGCAGCGTCCACATCCGCCTTCGCAGCGTAGGCTACGCTTGGCGGCTCGAGGTACGCGCCCTTCACCAGCCGCACGCGCACACGCTCCTGAATCAGCCTCTCGACGTCATCTGGCGTACGATACAACGCCGTCTGCATCACTGTGCCGACATTATCAAATGCGCGGTGCATCTCAACGACCATATCCATCGTGCGCTGGGTATAGTCTGAGGCTTCCATATCAACGCGCACGAACGTGCCGTATTTCTGTGCGGTGCTCAGGACACGCGTCAGGTTCTCGCGGCAAAGTTGCTCGCTGATGTCGAGCCCCAGCGCAGTCAGCTTGATGGAGATGTTGGCGTCGGCGCTTTCGCTGTGTATGCGCTCGATGATGTTGACGTAGTCATCTGTGGCGGCATTGGCCTCGCGCTCGTCGCTGGTATTTTCGCCCAGATGATCGAGCGAGGCGCTGATGCGACGGCGATTCACCGCGTGCGCTACCTGTATCGCCTCATCGAGCGTCTCGCCAGCGACAAATCGCCGCGCGACACGCTGGCCAACCACATTCGTCTCTGCGAAATGGCGAATTGCGTCGTTCTTCGCCAGATATAACATGCTCTCTTTTAGCATGATGACAGTATTCTCCTCAACAACCTCGACATCGAGCCAAAGCGCGTAGGGACGCGCCAGGGGCAGCGTCGCTCACCTTCGGGCGTGCGCCACCTCTTATTATACTCCCTTGCAAGGCGACGTCATAGCCCCACACATGAACGACCAGGAATGATTTGGCGCGGCGCGGGCGCCCCAATAGTCCATAACTATGTCGACCGCCGGCCCGTGTCATCTACAATGATTGCGCGTACAGCGGGCTTTACCGGCGCTCGCTGCAAGCCGTAGAGGAGCCCGACATGCCCGCCGCAAAACGACCCGCCGACCGCGCGCCGCAAAGACCAAGCAGCGCCCGCCCCCGACAGATCGCCGTGCTCATCGTCGGTCCGCTGCTGTGTGTTGTCGCGCTGACCGCACTTGCCTTCGCAGGGTTGAGCCTGCAGGCACAGAGTAGCGCGCAATCGCGACTCAACCTCGCGGCGCTGGCGGCGCGCAGTTCGTTGCTGGCGAACATGGGCGACCTCGTCATCTCCAACGGGCAACTCGGTAGCTCGCTCCCTGCCAATGTCATGACGCTCAACGACAATGAGGATGAGGCGCTCCGCCTGCGTGGTATCATCGGCGTCGATACGTTGATCGCCCAACGCGAGGGGCGTGGCCTGGTAGTGGTCGCTTCGACGCTGATGGGGGGCCATGGCGCGGCGCCCGCTGGGCTCGGTGAGAACCTCACCGGAAGTGTCGGAGCCGCGGCGTGCTCCGCCAACGGTGGCTCCGGACTCATGAGCGTGGATGGCGTGTCGTATCTCGCCCGAAGCGCGCCACTCATCAGTGGATCTGGCGCATGCGTTGGCGCCCTCGTGACAGTCCTGCCAATGACTTCGCTGCTGGCGACGCCACTCCAGTACACATTCATCCTTGCGATGGCTGGAGCGCTCCTCGTGCTGACGACCGTAGCGATTGGCCTGAGCATGGGAGCCCGATCATGGTCAGCGGCAGACGCGCGGCAAAACGAGCAGGTGGACGCAGCGATAGCGCTTTTCGCGACGGCTGAGGCGGAATGGACCGAGCAGATGGCGAGCCGTCAGGACGTTTCACGCCGATTGACGATGGGCAGCCGCCGACTGCAACGGCTGATGGCGACGCTGGCAAATGATCGCTTGGCGCTTCAAGACTCCGCCAGTGACATTTGGGCTGGCGTGTCGCACCCGGGTGCGCCCATCGATCCAGGTACGGCGCTCCATCTTGCCCGCGAAGGTGCGGTTGTGGCGGCGCGCGTTGGCTCGCGTCTCAACGACTTCGACGAGCTGACCGATGCGCTGCTTGATGATATCGACGCATCGCACGAGGCAGATGAGATGCTGGCTGACGCGCTCAATCGCGCTGAGGAGGCGCTGGCGGCGCTCCGAACGGCCACAGGCGCCAGCGCTACTGCCGATGGCGTGGCCCCCCCAAAAACCGCCATGCCTGCGATGGCTATGACAAAAGTTGTGGATGCGTTCGATACGAACAAGGTGGAGGCGCAACGGCGCTATAAGAGCGAGCCACCTGCCTACGCGCCGGAGCCACCGCTACGACCCTCGGGTCCGTATCGCGCAGTTCGCCAGGACTCGTCCCAGCAAAGCGCGATGCGGCCAGACTCCGCACAGCGCCGTGCTGTGCGCGATAATGGCGGTTCTGGGCAAATGCCATCCATCGGGCAAAGCCAGCATGGCCAGCGGCCATTCAATCCAGGCGCGAGTGGCATCCAGCGGCATCAGGGGCTAGCGGGCTCCAGCGGGCGCAATCGCCCGAGCTATGGGCCGGCTGGATCTCGGCCATCAAACGGCCCGCGACCCCAGCGCCCACCGCAACTTCGCCCCGATCATCCCTCTGACGGGCGTGACCGCGGCGCGAGCGGCTCCCGCTGGTTGAACGATTAGCGACAACTCCGCTTCGATCCATATCACTCGGCGACCTGCGCGAATCCATGCGCAGGTCGCCTTTCATTTGCCCACTACGGGATGGGCGCGCCTGTGCGTCGCAGCAAGGTAACATTTCCAGCCGTCCCAATGAGCACGTAGCGCCCCGACTTCTGCATGCGGGTGAGCATCGCCGTGTCTGTCGCGCGAACATCCGAAATGGCGGTTGGGAGATCCATCACCACATACTCTGCGGAATAACACTGGACATCCGGCGCGAGATAGAGCGCATAGCGATCACTGACATGTGGGTCAAGCGTATCTGTCGCGCAGACAGAGGCTGTGGCGGGAATCTTCGCGAGCAACGCTTCCGTCGCGGCCATCTGCGCTGCCTGCGCTGGCGTCGGCGGATTGCCTGCCGCCAGAAACGGCGGAATGCGCCCTACCGTCGAGACATTCCAGACGCTGAAGACAACTAGCCACGCCAGCAGAACCCACTGCATGATGCGTCGCGGGACGGGGATGTGCTCCAGAAGTGCGCCCCATGTCGCGCCGATGGCATGGCCAAGCTGCGTGAGCCTACGGAGGGCGCTCCGCCAGCCCCCAGCCCACACCGCGCGGACGTCCGTGCGCAAGACGGCAGCGGCGGAAGGCAGGCGCTCAGGGTCGGGCTCGACCTCAGCGCGTTCACGCGCGCGGAACAACGCAGTCGCGCCATAGACCGCAGCGCCGAGCAGATAGGGGAGGATGATGGCGTTGTACTGGAAGAAACCGCTGTACTGCTCCGAGTGGCTGCTCAACAGATTCACGGCGAGATCTGGTAGTGCGGCTACAATCAGCGCGGGCGCGAGGAGTCCGAGAGCGCCAGCCGTCCGCAGGACCATGCCGACATAGGCAAGGCGACCGGGCGTGAAGAGGTAGTTCCAAACCAGCCAGGGCTTCGTCAGCGCGTTGACCATCGCCTCTGCGGGCGTGCGCCCAAGCCAGTTGTAGCGATACCAATAGTTGTTGCCGCCAGCGACGCCGACATTGTAGTGCGGAAGAATGACTTTGAAACAGATGGCGACCCACAGCAGCGCGCCCAATGCCAGCCATATACCGAAGCGCCGCTTCTCAGGGCGAGCCACCGCTAGCATCACGGCGACCAACGCGACCGACAGACCAACATCCTCTTTAGTCGCCATCGCAAGGATGACCGCGGCGAGGAACCATCTGTAGCGGCGTGAATCGAGCGCCCACAGAGCCAGCAACAACAGTGGAATCGCCAGTGTCACGGCATGGAAGTCCCACAGCGCGGCGCCGATCGCAAACGGACTGAGGAGGTATGCGAAGACAAGTCCCACGCCCACCCAAGGCGCCTGTGGAAGCCGACGCAAGCTCAGCGCAAAGAGCGGCAGCGCCCCCAACGCGAGCGCCAGTGTCTGCGTCATCAGCAGCGTTTCGGGTCCGGAATACAGGAGATAGAGGAGCGACAAGGGAAGCAAGATAGGTTCGACATGGATGCTCAGTCGAGTCGGCAAGCCATAGTCATCGTTGCCGCGATTGGTGAAGCGGAAGGGATGGCCATGCAAGGTATTCCAGACAGCCTGATCCATATTGCCAAGGTCGAAGGCGTCCGTGTGATATTCCCAATGCCGATAGAGCGCATGGTAGCCGATGAAACAGGCGAACATGACCACCATCAAACAGACGATGGCCCACGCGACTCGCCGTTGTGTTAACCACACCGGCAATGCGCGTGGGCCTTGTCCAGCGAGCGATTCGCCACTGGGAGGCTCAGTGGTCAGGAAACTAGGACGCCTGGACACGAATCAGCACTTCGCCTTTCTGCACCAGTTGCCCATTCGTGGCGACGATGCTCAGGACCGATCCGCTGACTTCAGCCTTGATCTCGTTAAAGACCTTCATCGCTTCGACGATGCACACCACCTGGCCGGCCTGAACCGGCTGCCCCACCGAGATAAACGGCGCGGAGCTAGGCGATGGTGAGAGGTAAAACACTCCAGTCAATGGCGACAGGATAGCGATACCTGGCTCCGGCGCGGGCGCGGCGGCGCCTTCAGGCGTCCGGCGTGCGGTGCGCTTGCGACCAGCGCCATTCGACCGCGCGCGTGGAGCGCTCACGGAAGCAGGTACGACCATGACAGATTCAGATTGCCGGCGAATCAGGATGCGCAACCCATTCTCTGTCAGATCGAGTTCGCTGACATCGCTGCCCTCTAGCGCTTCCGCGAGAGCCTTGACCCGGCTTACGAGCGATTGCCGTTCCGTACGAAGCCTCCTCCAAGCCTGCGCCGTCTAGGCGCGTTCGTCTCTTGCGCTAACCGTCGACTACCCGACGTAGCGCCGCATCGCCAGCACGGCGTTGTGTCCACCGAAGCCCATCGAGTTCGATACCGCAACCTCTACCTTCGACTCGCGCGCCTCGTTAGGCACATAATCGAGGTCGAGTTCCGGGTCAGGCGTGGTGTAGTTGATCGTCGGCGTGATGACCCCATGATAGAGGGTCAGCGCCGTCACACCCGCCTCGATGCCGCCAGCGGCGCCCAACGTATGCCCAATCATGGACTTCGTAGAGCTGATCGCAAGCTTCTTCGCGTGGTCGCCAAACACTGACTTGATGCCCTGCGTCTCATGCAGGTCGTTCAGATAGGTTGCAGTGCCATGCGCGTTGATGTATTGCACCTGTCCAGGCGACAGATTCGCCTTGACCAGGGCGCGTTTGATCGCGCGCGCAAGCCCCGCGCCCTGTGGCGCTGGCTCAGTGATATGGTGAGCGTCTGCCGTGCTGGCATATCCGGCCACTTCGGCGTAGATACGCGCGCCGCGCTTGCGGGCGTGTTCCTCGTCCTCCAGCAGCAGAACGCCAGCGCCGTCACCCATCACAAAACCATCGCGCTCTTTATCAAACGGGCGACTGGCGCGTTCTGGTTCATCATTGCGACGAGAGAGCGCTTTCATGCTGCCAAAGGATGCCAGACCCATTGGCGTAATGCCAGCCTCTGCGCCACCTGCCAGCATAGCGACCGCATCGCCGCGCCGAATCATCTCCGCGGCCTCACCAATCGCGTTCGCGCCCGTCGCGCAGGCTGAGACTGTAGCGAAATTGGGGCCACGCGCGCCGACAGTCAGCGAGACGAATCCAGCGGCGATATCCGTGATGAACATTGTGATGAAGAACGGGCTGATGCGATCAGGTCCGCGCTCAAAGAGGGTCTTGAACTGATCATGGCAGGTGTTCATGCCGCCAATACCGGAGCCGATGATGACGCCGACATCTTCAGCATTTTCTTCTGTGATTTCGAAGCCAGAATCGTTCAGCGCCTGCCGCGCAGCGCCCATCGCGTAATGGACAAAGCGGTCGTTGCGACGGACTTCCTTCTTATCCATGTACTGCGCTGCGTCGAAGTCATTGACCGGCGCGGCGAACTTTGTTGTGAAGGGTGTCGTATCGAACGTCGTCAGGGTCTTGGCGCCCGATTTGCCCTCGCAGAGCGCACGCCAAACGCTGTCGGTATCATTACCGACGGCTGAGACTAATCCAATGCCGGTAATCACGACACGGCTGCTCATAGTATCCCCTTTAGGTCGTCGCATTCTCGCTTATCGCTGGGCGGCAAGCGACGCGCCATGCTCTGTCAGGTAGTTGGTATACATCTCGCCCCGCTGAAACGTCTCGTTGTCCAGCAGTCGGAGATGGAACGGTATCGTCGTTGGCACGCCTTCGAGCACATACTCCTGAAGGGCGCGTCTGCCGCGCGCGATTGCCTGGTCACGTGTCGGCGCCCAGACGATGAGCTTCGACAGCAGTGAATCGTAATGCGGCGGTACCTCGTAGCCACGATAGAGATGCGAATCGACCCGCACGCCAGGTCCACTGGGCGGCAGATATTCCTCGATTACGCCAGTCTGCGGGCGGAAGTCGTAGTCAGGATCCTCCGCTGTAATGCGGAACTCGATCGCATGACCATTCGGAACAATGTCTGACTGCCTCATGCTCAACTTCTCGCCAGCCGCGACACGAAGCTGTTCCTGCACGAGGTCGACGCCGGTCACCAACTCCGTCACCGGGTGCTCCACCTGGAGACGAGTATTCATCTCCATGAAGTAGAAGTTATTGTCTTCGTCGACGAGATACTCCATCGTGCCAGCGCCGCGATAGCCGATGGCCAGAGCAGCCTTGACGGAGCGCTCGCCCATTTCACGGCGCAACGCCTCAGGCAGCAGCGGGCTTGGCGACTCCTCAACGAGCTTTTGATGGCGGCGCTGGGTCGAGCAGTTGCGCTCGCCCAGGTACACGCCATTTCCGTGCGCATCGCAGAAGACCTGCACCTCGACATGGCGCGCACGGCCAAGATACTTCTCGACATAGAGCCCATCGTCGTGGAACGCCTCGCGCACTTCACTCTGCGCGGTGGTGAACACGTGCGTAAACTCTTCCGGTTTGCGCACGAGACGAATGCCACGACCACCGCCACCAGCCGCCGCCTTGAGCATCAGCGGGAATCCGACCCGCTCAGCGGCGGCCTCACCTTCGCTCAGCGTGCGGAGCACATCTGTGCCGGGAAGCATCGGCAGGCCAGCGCGCTCCATCGCGATGCGGGCCTGCACTTTGTCGCCCATCTGCAACATCGCGGAGGGCGGCGGCCCAATGAAGACGCGATGCACATCGGCGCAAATCTCAGCGAAGCTGGGATTCTCAGAAAGGAAGCCATATCCAGGGTGGATCGCCTCACAGTCGGTCAGCAACGCCGCGCTGATGATATTCGGGATGTTGAGGTAGCTCTTGCTGCTCGGGCCGGGGCCGATGCAGATGCGCTCGTCTGCCATTCTGACGGGTAGGGAGTCGCGGTCAGCCTCGGAATAGGCGATCACCGCCGTCACGCCTAGCTCTCGGCAGGCGCGGATGACGCGTAACGCTATTTCGCCGCGATTGGCGATGAGCACTTTCTTGAACATGCCAGGTGGCCTCATATCTGGTGAATGTGTGGGCGCCAGTGGGTACCAACCAGCGCAGTCCAAATCTCGGCTATTGTACCACGCCTCGCGCAAACGGTATAGCCAGCAAACACTTGCGCCCGCACGCGGCGGCGCCCGCACGAGCGCAACAAGAGCGTTCGCACGGGCGCAGGTCGGTATTCGCAGTGTTCACACGATGGCCGCGCATGTCGGTGCGCATGCGCTCAACAGCGACGTTAGCTATTCGAGTTGACCTCGATTGGCGAGCGCCTGTTGCTGCGCGTAGAGATTCGTCCAGGTCCAGGCGAGACGCTCGTAGCACCCATCATGAGTGCGGTTGCCATTCGGCGTTTCCCAGGCCCAGAAACGGATGCGCTCGCCACATACCTCGCAGACATGGCGCCCGAGGCTGAGGCGTTGGCGGCGGTTGGTATAGAACCGGTTCATGGTGCGCGTATACGAGAGGAGCGGCGCGCCATGCTGCGTCACCGTCGAAGAGACACCGACCAGCGACTGTTCCGTCTGCAGGATCAGACCACGCTCGTCGTCGGCATATCCTTCATCACTGCCATACTCGCCGTACTGGTCGTAGTCGCCGTAGTCGGCAGCGTCGGCAGCGTCGCCAACCTGATCATCCCAGGTTTCGCGTGCATCTCGACGGCTGGGCATCGCATTCGCCTCCTTCACATGCTACGCGCTGGACGGCGCGCAACTGTGCCACATACCACACATCGCCTGATCGCTCGATGATCGCCGGGTACTCCCCACAACCAGACAGCAGAGGCAGGGAAATGAGTCGCGCAACGGCGAGGAAATCACGCGTTGAGGCGAACGGAGTAGGATCGCTTTGTTACAAGCAAGTATAGCATGGGCCCAGACTGACACGCTAAGGTTATAGTAATCAGTACCATGCGACAATCAATCACGCCTCCCATTCCCGCTGGACGGAGCCGCTTTTCCATGGCATCACAAACGTCATCACGCCCGCTCGACTCACACGGCGACGCGCAAAATACACGGCAAAGCAATGCGACGAGCGTCAACAAGTGGCTTGTCTTCAGCATCGTTGGTATTGGCGTATTCATGTCGACCCTCGACTCGTCCATCGTGAATATCAGCCTTCCCAGCATCGCGGCATACTTCGGCTCGCCACTCAGCGGCGCGGTCGAGTGGATCGTCATCGCCTACCTCGTCGTCATCGCCGCGAGCTTGCTCACGATTGGACGTCTGGCTGACATGACCGGACGCAAAGCCATTTGGGCCTGGGGACTGGCGATCTTCACTGCTGGCTCTGCGCTGTGTGGCGCCGCGCCGTCAATGGGTTTCTTGATCGCGGCTCGGGCATTTCAGGCGATTGGCGGTTCATTGCTGTTTGCTGTCTCTGCTGCGCTCCTCACGTCAGCGTTTCCAGCCAACGAGCGCGGGCGCGTGTTAGGAATGAATGCGCTGACGGTCGCGCTAGGCGTTAGCGTAGGGCCAACGCTTGGCGGGCTTATCACCGACTCGCTTTCGTGGCGCTGGATCTTCTACGTCAACGTGCCGCTCGGCATCATCGGTGTCATCGCCACCTTGCGCTTCCTACGCGAACCATCCCGCTCCACGCATGGTCGGTTTGATCCACTTGGCGCAGTGCTCCTCACGATCGGGCTTGCGTGCCTGACGCTGGGCCTCTCGTTTGGCCAGGAGTGGGGCTGGACATCGCCACTGCTGATCGCAACGCTCACCGTCAGTATCGTCGCGCTCATCGCGCTTATCGTCACCGAGCAGCGGGTGAAGAGTCCCATCGTGCCACTGAGCCTGCTCAAGAATCGCGTGTTCGCCTCAGCCAATCTGAGCTTGCTGCTCAGCTTTCTAGCGCTGTTTGCGGTCAGTTTCATGATGCCGTTCTATCTGGAGCAGTTGCGCGGATTCTCCCTGATCGAGTCGGGTCTGCTCCTGACGCCGCTGCCTCTGACCATTGCCATCATCGCGCCGTTCAGCGGGCGCCTGGCAGATCGCATTGGCACACGCTGGCTCGCGGCGGGCGGTCTGGCCATTGCCTGCCTTGGCCTGGTCTTCATTAGCCACCTGAAGGCCGATAGCTCCATCTTCGATATCATCTGGAGGCTTGTGCTGACAGGTGTGGGGCAGGCAATCTTCCAATCGCCGAACAACAGCGCGCTCATGGGCTCGGCTCCGCGTGAAGCGCAAGGCATCGCATCAGGTTTCCTTGCCACGGGACGAGTCGTCGGGCAAAGCGTCAGTGTGGCCCTGGCAGGCGCCATCTTCGCCAGCATTGGCGGCGCACACGCCGGAGCGCTACTCTCCGCGTCGCATCATGCGCCACCAGCGCACGCTCTCCCCAGCGGGGTCGTTTTGGCAGCCCAGCAGACGTTTGTAAGCGGATTTCAGGCGGCATTCCTTGCTTGCGCCGCCATCGCCGTTCTGGGTGTCGGCGCATCACTCGTGCGCGGAAAAGAAGCCCCTGCGATGCGCCGCCGCTAGCGCCTGGCTTGGTGTGATAGGCTAACCGTGCGGGCGGTCGCGAACACGAGATGGTAGCGATATGTCGGGCATGCGCGGCCGTGACTCAAAGGGGAGGACCAGTACCATGCGTGACGAGTCAACAGTCTCTGCGAGCGGGTTTCCAGAGGGGTTTCTCTGGGGGACGGCCACGGCGTCATATCAAATCGAAGGCGCGCCGAAGGCCGATGGCAAAGGCGCCTCGATCTGGGACACGTTTACACACACGCCAGGCAAGATCCGAAATGGCGAGACTGGTGACGTCGCAGCAGATCACTATCGGCTGTGGGAGACTGACCTCGACCTGATGCAGCGCCTGAACCTCAATTCCTACCGATTCTCGATTGCCTGGCCACGCATCTTCCCCGATGGCTCAGGCGCGCTTAACAAAGCTGGCCTTGACTTCTACTCTCGGCTGGTGGACGGCATGTTGGCGCGCGGCATCGAACCATTCGCCACCCTGTATCACTGGGATCTGCCACAGGCGCTTCAAGACCGTGGCGGATGGGCCAATCGCGACACGGCCAAGATATTCGCTGACTACGCAGGCGCAGTCGTGCGGCGCCTCGGTGACCGCGTGACGCACTGGGTGACGCATAACGAACCTGGCGTGACCACTGTACTTGGCCATGTGACGGGCGAGCATGCGCCTGGAGTCACAGACATCGCGCGGGCGCTGCCAATCTCCCATCATCTGCTCCTCTCGCACGGATTGGCGATGCAGGCAATCCGCGCTGAGTCGCCACGCCCGACGGAAGCGGGCATCGTACTTAATCTCACGGTCACCGAGCCGGCGTCCGACCGCGAAGATGACGTGATGGCGGCCAAACTCTTCGAAGGCGCCTGGCAAGGGATGTTCCTCGAAGGGCTCCATCGCCAACAGTACCCAGAAGAAATCGTGACCATCCTGCGCATGATGGGCGCCCCTGATGACGTGGTTCGCGATGGCGATATGGCCATCATCGGAACGCCCACTGATTTCCTCGGCGTCAATTACTACACGCGAATGATCTTGCGCGCTGGAACGGGAACGCCTCCCATTCCCCAGGTTGTCACGCCCGGGGGGCCACTGACCGTCATGCGATGGGAGGTCTATCCGCAGGGGCTACGCGATTTGTTGCTGATGGTCCATCAGACCTACAAGCCAGCGCGCATCTACATCACGGAGAATGGCGCAGCGTACTCCGACGCGTTGCTGCCAGATGGCACAGTGCATGACCCCGACCGCACCCGCTACCTGCACCAGCACTTCGAGATGACCCGCGATGCCATCGCGGCTGGGGCGCCCATCCAGGGGTTCTTCGTCTGGTCCACAATTGACAACTTCGAGTGGGCTGAAGGCTACCAGCCACGATTTGGCGTCATCTATACCGATTTCACCACACAGGAGCGGCACATCAAGGATAGCGGGCGTTTCCTCGCAGAGGTAGCCGCCACCAACGGCGCGCGGCTCTCTGAGCGCTAGACGCTGGGGCTAGCCGCCACGTGTGACACGGAATGGAGAGGCAGGATCGTCTCGCAGGAGGCGCATGAGGTTATCGCTGACCTCCATGCCTGACGATGAGGCGTCGTTGATGAGGGACTCGCGCTCAGACTGACTCAGGCTGGTGCGTGGGTCCCAAGTGTGGCGCTTCATATCGACGGCGCCTTCTTCATCGAATGTGATGCCTTCAGCTTCGAGCATTTGGCGCATCCTGCCGCGTTGCCCAAATGCCCAGCTTCCCGTCAGCAATCCTTTTGCGCTGACGACGCGCTGCGCTGGCACGTCCGATCCCTTGGGAGTCTCGTTCATGATCCAGCCGATCATACGAGCGCCTCGGGGGTAGCCCAGTACGGCTCCGATCGCGCCATAGGTCGTAACACGCCCCTCGGGACATGCCCGCACCAGCGCATAGACCTGGGCCATCAGCTGAGCGGCACGATCGCGGGTGATGGATTCTTCTGGCATGTAGAGATGATCCAGGTTATGCGCCTCGGTGAGGCGTTATTCGACGATAATCGGTCGCTCCGACTCAGGGTCAGGCGGCGAGGGAACGACTGCATCGGTCATCGTACCGAGCACACCACCGACCGCGGCGACGATGAAGCCGATGACGCCAAAGATATACATCTCGAATGGGATCGCGACAAACCGCGTGTAATGATCCACGATGCCGAAGACGATGAGCGCAACGCCCAGAACGACGAGGACAACGCTTAGGGTTCGCATAAGCGCTTCGCTCCTTCACATCTAGCCCACCGCTCGCGAAGCCGTGCGCCAGCTAATCAATGAGTACGCAAAAAATACCACTGATGTCGAGTATAGAGTCCGGCCCAAGGGAGTGTCAATTAGGCGGGACGTCCCAGGGCTGAGCAGACGCTGAATACTTAGCGGGTCTGACAGCAAATATGACGAGGCGGGCCAGACCGCGATCCTTCGCGATACTGACCCGCCTCTGACGATATGTACCAGGCGAGTGCGCAGATCACTCGCCTGGTTGGCGCCTAGTTTCCGCTGGCGACGAAGAGCGGCGTCAGTGGCTGCACGCCACCCGCAACCGGGCAGCTCTCCTTCAGGCAACCCAGGTGGAACGCATCTTCGATGGTCAGCAGCACTGAATAGTGGTTGACCGGAGCATCGTAGCGCACGCCGCGAGGGCCGTGGTTCGTGACCACGATGGTCGCGACGTGACCGCCAACAGAAGCCACGCTAGGAACGCCATTCGTCGCAGAATAGTCGTTCTCATCCCAGTTGATGATGATCGCGTTGTTGCCTTGCTTCCAGGCATCCGACGCCATGATCGCCTGCACGGTCGCGCTGACATACGCATCGCCGTCCTTGATCAATTGAGCGTCGTCCTTGCAGCCAGCGGTGCCATGCATGTCATAGCACTGATTTGGCGCGATGAACGAGAAATTCGGGACTGTGTTGTTCGCCAGGTCGGTCGCAAGCTGCGTATCAGGCACAATCTTCTGCAACTCAGCGGCGCGCTGGCTGGCTGGGTAGTAGGCCAGGAAGTTGATGAACGGATTGTGCTTGGCCGCATAGAGCTTCTGGCCAGGAATCGCCGGAACCGAGTAGTCGCCCGTGTAGCCAACAGACGGAATGCTCTGCTGGTACGTCTTCCAGCTCAGGCCCGCATCTTCGAGCTGGCTGCCCAGATAGGGAGCGTTGATCTGGTGAGCGTTGTACGGGGATGCGTCATCCTGGATGCCATAGAAGCTACCGCCGACCGCAGCAACATAGTTCGGCTCGCTCGGATGTGTCACACCCCAGGAGTTTGTCGCCAGGCCGTACTGATTCGCCAGGCCATTGATCGCCGGGGCATTCTTGTTGCCGACGATCTCCTCGTAGGAGTGGTTCTCCATCATGATGTAGAAGATATGCTGATACCGCGGCACGCCCGAGGTCGCATGAACTGGGGCGCCCGCCTGGACCGCGCGTGGCGCCGCCACGAAGCCGGCCACTGTCGCCAGGGCCGCGACGCCACACACAGCGCCAGCGATGGCGAAATGCTTGAGACGCATGGATGTACTGCTCCTCATGGTCCGGCGTCTGGGTTCGCCGGAGACTATCCTGTTCGCCGGGCCGTCCGGCAGGGTCTCGTGCGGGCAGCGCACAGCCCACACAAATGGAGCATACCGGCGTCGCGTAATGAGGAGTTTAAGCCAATGTTAGGGGTACGTTAAGCCATGATGATTTGGCGACTACCTGGTAGCCGCGACGCCAAAAGCATCGGGCCGGCGTGTGATTCGTTGGAATCCAGCAGCCTCCATGCGACGCATCACACCTGCGGTGGTCTTCGCACCTGACGAACTGCGCGGGTCGCCGATGTAGTGAAAGAGCTTGCCTCCTGGCCGCAACACGCGATACAAGCGGCGATACATTTCCTCTGAATAGAGTTCGCCCGCGAGTTTCAGATAGGGCGGATCATGCAGGATGCGATCGAATGAACTCTCGCGTTGCTCCGCGACCACCTCAAATGCGTCGCCGACGAGGCGCTCGATATTGGGCTTGTCGAAGAGTTCATGCGACCAGGGATTAGCGCGAGCGATCTCAAGCCCAGTCGGGTCGAGTTCTATCGTCACGACCTCGCGCGTAGAGCGAGCCGCGAGAATCGCCGTGTATCCCAGTCCTGTGGTCGTATCGAGCACGCGCCCAGTCACTGGCGCGATTGCTCGAATCTTCGCCGCGGTGTCGGCCCACGGTTCTGTTCCTTTGATACGGTGCATCGAGAAACCAGAGACGAGCGTGGTCGGCGCGCCTGTCGTCGGCATCAGCGAACGAATCATACCGGAGGTCTGCGAGAAGCTGGCGATGGCCGTCGCCGCGCCAACATTGTCGATGGTAAAGCACTGATTGGGCGAATCAGCGATACTCCGCACGACCTCCCATGAGATTCGTTCGCCTGCTGGATAGACCAGGCCCGTCGGCGTCAAGGTGATCTCAACCGTGGAAAGTCCCAAATCGGGCGACGTGGTTACGCTCAATGTCGTCTCGGTGTTCGCTTGCCATACGGCCAGCAGCGGAGCCAACTGCATATGCGAGACAGTCAGCGGATAGCCAGTCGGCGCTGAGGGGATGGCGAATATGCCAGCGAACTCCGCAGGACTCTGCGCGCCAGAGCTGGCGCCAGGAGCGGCGGGACGTCGTTTATTGCTCATGGAGCGGTCGCTCTTCCTTCAGTCCTAGTACCCGCCGCCCTTTGATGGCGAGTTGCAGCGTGAGGCGCGCCTCGGGGTCATCGAGGTCCTGGCCGAGCAGTTCGCGCGCCTGATTCAGGCGATAGAGGAGCGAGTTGCGGTGCAGATGAAGCCGCTCAGCCGCCTTCGTGCTATTGCCATTGCAGGCGAAGAACGCCTCCAGCGTGTCGATCAGCATGTCACCGTGGCGCTGATCACGAGTCAGCGGCTCAAGCGCACGACGCGTGAACGGCTCCAATTCCCCATGCTCACGCAGTGTCAGCAACAGCCGATACACTCCCAAGTCAGCGGGACGCGCAACATGGCGTAGACCCAGCACAATCGCGCCGAGTTGGGCGGCGTCATGCGCCTCTTGCGCAGAGCGGCGCACCTGCGCGGGGGCCACCGCTGGATCGCCCAGTCCAGCCGACCATTCGAGCGCATTACGCTCGGTCGCGGCGCCGAGCGTTTGAGTTACCTGCGTCATGGCGCGCTCAGCCACATCTTGTCCGCTGCGATCAGCGCCAAGAGGCACGAGCGCAATCACACTGTCCGGCTCGCGTACCTGTGTCCATGCCCCGAGCGCCACCTCAAACGCCTCCGCCAGCGCATGACCACGCGCAGCATCATGTGGCGGCTCGCGTCGGCCATTGCGGCCAGTGTTCGCGTGTAGCAGCACCCATAACACGGCATGCGGCTGATTCAGATCGAAGCCCAGATGACTCGCACGCATGCGCATCTGCGCCTCGCCGACGTACGCGCCCGCCAGGAGCGCATCTAGCGCCTCGCCACGGAGGCTGGCGCGCATCTGGGCGGCATACGCGTCCACTGGCTCCATGGGAGATGTGGGACGGTCGCGACGCTCGGCGGTAAGCGCGACAATCGCCGCACGCACATCGGCAAGCGGCGCCTGCTGCGGCAACGCAATCAGCGGAAGCGCGACACGATCAGCGCGGGCGCGAGCCTCGCGCACAATCGTCGATAGATCACGCGGCAACGCGGAGAGCGGTCTCAGTCCAGAGATGATAGCGCCCGAGGCCCCAAGTTCCACTAGTTGATCGAGCACCGAGTAGAGGGAGACCGGCGCGCCGCGATCTTTCAGCGCTTGCAGTGTGGCCAGTGACAGCACCGCAAGCTCGCCCCGACGGAGGTCCTGAAAGGCAGGCAACTGCGCACGCATGACACTGGCCCAACTGACACTGCGGCCCAGACCACCTTCGCCCGCGATGAGTTGCGCGCCCCATTTGGTGAGTAGGGGGAGCGTTTCGCGCACCGTGACAGGCCCGCTCACTGTGGTTCCGCCTCCGCTTCAGATCGTTCGCGCCACAGCCCACCGTTCACCGAACATGAAAAAGCGCCACCCGTCTTCGCCTCGTGGCAAGCGCGAGTGGCGCAGGCGCCTGACGGATAGCGTTTCCGCCAGGAGAATCGCAAAGCTAGCGCTTGGCTGCTGGACGCTGAGGCGCCGCCGCCGCCTTGGCCGCCTGGACCTTTTCCTCGAACCGCTTCGCCTTCTTCAGATGCTTGTGCCAGGCCACGCGCTTTCGCTTATTCATGCTCGAACTCCTACTACAACTACTGTGTCATCGAGATGTGACGAGAATACTACTCTTCCGGCTCAGCGAGATCAGCTTCTTCGAGATCAGTCTCGTGAAGATCCTCCATCTCGTCGTCGTCGCCGTCGTCTACGTACTCGCCATCCTCATTGTATTCGTCTTCCTCGTCGTTGTGGCGGACCAGGCTCTCCTTGGTATAGGCGCGAACCGTCTCACCACCACCTTGCGCCGGGAAGCTCACCTTGCCAAATTGGCTCGGATGCAGGAATGTCTCTCGAATGATAATACGAACGCCGTGCGCGCTTAGCTCCGTAATGCCCGCAGCGTACTGGTTGCCCCCCTCGATGAAATGAATCAGGCGGGACGCCAGACGCGGCTCGATGCGGCCAATGCGCTCTTTCTCGGCATTGAGCACCCACAGCACAGCGCCCTCCTGGCCGAGATAGACCTGATCGCCTGCTGTCAGGCGCACCAACTTCTGCCTCGGCGCCAGATCCACAAGGTCAGTGAATCCGGTTTTACCAGTCTCTTCGATGAAGAGACGCGGATCCATACGCTCGTGAGAGGGTCGGCGGGCATCAGCGCCATCGCCATCGCCCAGCGAGGCCAGGCGATCGAGATTCTTCTTGGCGATGCTGTTCGTCGGATCGATTTCGAGGGCTTCACCGTAGGCTTTGCGAGCCTCGGCGTAGTGTCCAAGCTCACTTAGCGCCTTGCCCAGGCGATTCAGAGTGCTCAGGTCACGTGGGAAGAGTGTCTGCAACTGACGATTGATGTTGACCGCTTCTTCCCACTTGCTCTCAAGCGCGAGATTGATGGCCTGGTCCGTAAGCTGGCGCTGTTGACGCGCTCGCTCTTCCGGTTGGTGTGTGGCCTGGGACATTCCTTCTCTATCCTTCTGTTGTCGGCGCGTCTGAGCGCCGCCCCAACTATAGCGTCGTTGCGCCAGTGAACAATATTACTCCAGCGCGAGTGTCCCCTGCAATGACCAAGCGGATGTCCTGTCAATATGGACACGAACGAGCGCTCCGGGCCTTACGTCTGTGCGCTCACGAACGGCCACGGTCGACTCCACATCGCGCTCACCGCTGGAGGATGGCCGCTCCGCCGGCAAGAACACCAGTTTATTCGCGCGATTGCGTCCGCGCCATTGATGCGAACCTTTCGTGACCTGGTGGCTCTCGATCAGCACTTCCTCAGTCTTGCCAAGATAGGTAGCATTGATCTCGCGAGAGATGCGTTCCTGCACTTCTTCCACGGCATGCAAGCGCGCCTTCTTCACCTCGAGCGGCACGTCGTCCTCCCATTTATAAGAGAGCGTGCCCGGACGCGGAGAATACGCGGCGACGTGCACCACATCGAAGCGAATTTCTTCGAGCAGATCCAGCAGATGCTGGAACTCTTCGTCTGTCTCGCCGCAGAAGCCGACGATGACATCAGTGGAGAGTGAGACGCCGGGCCACCAGGCGCGCAGTCGCTCGATCAACGCCCGATATTCGCCAAGGGTGTAGCCGCGCCGCATGCGCCGCAACATCTCATCGTCGCCATGCTGCACAGGAATATTGACATGCTCACAGACCTTCGGCAACTCCGCCATCTGACGAATGATCTTATCCGTCATGTGGCGCGGATAGGAGGTCATGAAGCGAATGCGGTCGAGCGCTTCGATCTCGCTCAAGCGCTCCATCAGGTCGCCCAGATCGGCGTGTTGGTCAGGCAGATCGAGGCCGTACGCCTCCACGGTCTGCCCCAGCAGTGTCAACTCACGCGCTCCCTGGCTCGTCAACTCGCGCGCCTCGATGAGCAGTTCTTCGACGGGACGGCTGCGCTCGATACCACGCCGCGAAGGCACGATACAGTACGAGCACACCTTGTTGCACCCCAGCACGACCGGCAGCCACGCGGTTGGGCCACGGGTCTGCGCCAGATGTTCCGCCGCGCCGGGATAGTGCAACTCACGCGCAGCCGGACGCGGGGTAATCTGCATGGGCGCCTGTAGGGAGGGCATCGGCAGCACGGGCAGCGCCTGCGAATCGCCGATAGTGCGAGGCGCGCCAAGGTCAGCGAAGTCAATACAGCCCTCGCCAGCAATCGGTGTCCAGCGCTCCTCCAGGAACTCCGGCAGAATATCCGCGCTCTCTACTTTGAAGAACAGGTCCACCACAGGATAGCGCTGCTTGAGATCGTCAATGGTGCGCTGATTGCCGATCATACAGCCCATCATCGCCACCAGGAGGTCTTCACGACTTCGCTTGGCATGCCGAAGCAGCGAGAGTTGGCCGTGGGCGCGCTTCTCTGGCTGCTCACGCACGCTGCACGTATTCAGCACGACCAGATTGGCGGCGTCCATCGTCGGAGCTTCTTCCCAACCCAGGCCATCGAGAATGGTTGACACACGCTGAGAGTCCGCCTGATTCATCTGACAGCCAACGGTCCAGATGTGGTACTTGCCCTTCGCGATGCTCATGAGGCGCCTTCCATCTCGATGTCGACGTCATCTTCAGTAACCGGTCGGACTTTGTCTGGAGTGATGTGGTCGGTATAGAGCACGCCGTCGAGATGGTCGATCTCGTGCTGTAGGATGCGTGCGAACCAGCCATCAGCCCGCACACGAATCTCCTTGCCCTTCGGATCGCGTGCCTTCACGGTGATAGCCGAGGCGCGCATGACGCCCTCGCCGACGTACCCGGGAATGCTCAGACAGCCTTCCGTACCACCCTCCTCTTCCTCAGATCGCTTGATGATCTCTGGATTGACGAGAGCGACCTCGTTCTCCTCATATTCCGCCACCAGCACGCGGATGGATTCGCCGACCTGTGGAGCCGCCAGACCTACGCCGGGCGCCTCACGCATCGTCTCCCACATATCCGCCACGAGGTGTTCGAGGTGGGCATCGAAACGCGAGACCTTCTTGGCTTTCGCGCGCAAGATGCGCCGCTCGTTGGGATTATCCACCACCAGGATTTTTCGTTTCGCCATGCCTTGACCCCACCTGCCGCAGATACGACAGTTCTTTGCTGATGCTTCGAGAGCAACGAGAGTGAACGGCGACGCTCATCACGGCGTGCGTCAACGGTGGTCCGCGGAGGGGACACGATGCGACGTCGGGGCGTGGCGTCCGTCCAACGCCAGCGCGCACAGTTACCGCTTAGTATACAACTCGCGTGACGAATTTGCGCCAGCATGAAAGCACGCCACAGCCTGCGTGTCAAGCCGAAGAATGCGCTATGTCAATGTTGTCATCGCCCTGAGGCGACATTCACTGGTTACTCTCCGGGAGTCACCTGACCCTGGCGGAGGCGTGGACGGGGTATAGCACAGCCGGCATGTGGCATAGAACGCGGCGCAGCAAGGTTCAGAGAGGAGGAAGTCGCTTCGCGTCGCAGAGCGCAGGTTAGATCTATCTGAGAGGTTGTGCGAGGTTGTACGCGAGCGCAGTTTGCCTGTCTAAAAGCATATCAAAGTGAACGAACGGTCGTGCGACGTTTTCTATCGCACGACCGAAGGCCAACGATGCGCATACATGTGTCAGCCAATGTCAGCACATGGTCAGCGCGCGGTCAGAAGCTAGTCACTGTCGCGGGGCGGCGTCGCGTTGAGGACGGTTTGGCCGCTGGGTTCGTTATCGACTGTGAATGCCGCTTGCGCGTGGTGGTACTCAAACCGATTGTCTTTCGCAGGGCTGAGGTATCCAGCGGCCTGCACGGCGGGAACGATCTGGCTGAGCGCCGTGAAGAGCACCGGCGTAAAAGTGTAGGGCTCGGCTGGAACGAAGCCGCCGATGTAGCGACCTACCGCGAGGTGGCCCTGCTCAACAGCGGCGATTTGGGCGGCGATCTGTGCCAGCGGCGCGCCGCCCTTCAAGCCAGCGAACACTTTGACTGCCAACAGGAACGCCGAGTCGAATACGACCTCCAGTTGTTGTTGCGTCTCGATGAAGGCATGGAGACTTTCGAAGGTGTCCTCTCCGTCTGGAAAGCTAAAGACACTCGTACTCACCTTGCCACCATTGGCAATAAAGAAGCTGCGATGGATGTCCTCCTCGCGCGCAAATGACTTCATAGCAGCCAGCGCGGAGTGTGAGAATCCCAACTTAGTCGCGTGTTCAATGCCGTTGTTGTAGAACGTAACGGCCAGCGTCTCAGCGGTAGCCGCGAGACTGAAGATGTCTGTGACGACACTCGCATGGGTAGACGCCGCTGCTTGCAGGGGAAGCGCAGTCAGAGCCGTGGCGCTCGCCATGGTCGCGCTCGCGCCCAGCACTGCTGCGCCTCGCATGAGCCAGCGCCGCGACTTCGGCTGCCCAAATGAGGCGAGCAGATCGTGTGTCGCTTTGAGCGCTTCGGGGGACACCTCGTCCTGTGCTTGTTTGATCACGTCTGATTCGTTGAACTCGTCTGTCACTCTGTCATTCTCTCTTCCTTATAGCGCCCGCGACTACTTCTCTGGCGCTGACACTCTGACGCGATTTGACGCGCGAGCTAGACAACAGGCCATCATGCGCTTGGGGATTCGGCGCATGGAATGACCACTCACCGTCGCTAGTGAGTTGAGGAGATTACGCATCGTCGTTCCAGCATTCAACCCACGCGCGAAACGCAGGATGACGCACTACAACTTCCTAGCTGTACGACACGCGTGAAATGGGGACAGATCCATGGGATCGTGCTACGGATTCGTTCCCTACTGGTTACAGGTCACTACATCCTGGACCCACACAGTCGTACACACGAATCCAATAGACAGATGACAGGCGACACCATATGGATCGTATTGCCTTCATCAATCCAGCGCATGCGCGCTCAGCAATCCTCCCACCGCTAGGAAACACTGCCCGAGGGGGGAATTTCGATTCACGCGCAAGGGTCTGCGCGACGACATTACGCAGACATAGAGCCGAATCATTGAAAGCACATGAGTGGCCAATTACCAGATTTGTCCACCTACGATGCCTCGCCGGCCAGATAGTCGCGGATGAGTGGCTCGGCGCGGCGGGCCATGTCGCTCTCATTCTCATAGGTCAGCATGGCGAGCACGTCTGGGTAAGGATACCAGCGCGCCTCATCGTATTCATGGTCGTGGAGTTCGACGGAGCCGCCAGTCGCCAGCATCAGATAGTGAAATACCGTTTTGACAAAGCGCATACCGCGCCGCGCAAAGGTGTATTCGATCGCGCCCACCTCACCTACGATGCGCGCCTCGATGCCTGTCTCCTCGCGCACCTCTCGCAAAGCAGTTTCGGCGCGAGTCTCGTTGGGGCAGGGTGTCCCTTTGGGCAGCGTCCAGATATTCTCACGCACGTGGCCGACGATAACAATCTCAATACTCGAGTTGGCGCCTGCGTCACGGACAAGCACATCCGCGGCGGGGGCCTGGCGGAATACAACGCCTCCAGCGGAGAAGGCGTAGATCACATGTTTCTTTGTCATCGTCATCGCACCGGGTAATGTCCTGAACATGAGGCGACCAAACGCGCGGACCGTGCGTTTGGTCGCCTTGTTCCATCTCTCGCTCGCGCCTTAGCGGGCGCGCTCGGCCAATCTGTCGAGCGGGTTTTCGCTTAGCAGCGACGGCGCCGTACGCGACTTATCGCGATTCACGCGCAAGATCTTGAGCAGATACTGCTCAGAATTCAGGTAGTATGGATTGCGCTTGATGAATTTGCCAACTACCGCGATCGGATGCAACTTGAGCAATTCCACGACCAGCAAGCCGGGCAGCTTGGAATAGTCGTAGTGCATGAGCGCAATGATGGGAGCGTTCTGGAAGGTAAAGACAGCGTCCGATGCCGCTTCGTACTTGAGGATTTGCTCAGGAGTGGCAATGTCAGTCGTGAGCCAGGTGAGATCCATCGAGATACGAACAGCTTTCCAGCCTTCTCGCAATGCCTGAGCGATAAAGGTCTGGTGTGTCGAGAGGAGGTGGTAGGAATCGAAGCGCTTGCCCACGAGCAGCGAATCGCGATCGGAAACGAAGACCAGTTGCCCCGATTGCACCTTCGCCTCGACATCCACACCAGCCTTGCGAAGAGTGTCCGCGACCTCTTTCACACTGGCCTCGGAGCCCGCGAACAGGCACTTTTCTTCAGAAGAAAGGCCCATTTCGAGCAACCGGGATGTCACCCCGGTGATCTCATTCACCTTGTTATACAACTGGAGAATGTGTGATCCAGGCGGAATACGTTCTGACTTTCCTTCGACACTTAAATCCATGCCGCTTAACCTCCCGATGGCGATGGGCCAGTTCGCAGGTCGCACCGTCGTTCGCAGGGCCACCCTATGGCTTGCCGCTGCCCCACGAATTGTCATAACGCTGTTACACTGTTTGTCGCACGTCCAGTCACCGCCCCGATCATCAGGGCAGGAATGCAGGTGGACGCAAGGGGAAACCGGTACGCCAGCCCGCGACTGGAAGTCGCGTGCGGCCTGAAAAATTCGCGTGGTCTGCCTGTCGGCGTCTTTGGAGAGTATAGACAAGAGTACCAGTAGTGTCAAGCCGATACGTCAAGCTAAACACTGAATTTTGGCTAATTGGGTGCATTTTGTGAGAAAGACAACAGTTGAATATTAAACAGTTGACCCGAGGGTGCGATGACCGCAAACCTCGGGCCAATCAGTCGAATGACTAGCGCTGGACTGGCGCTGGACTAATTATCGCGCTGCTGCCGCATCGTCGGGAACAGGATGACTTCGCGAATATTGTCCTGATCTGTCAGCAGCATAACCAGTCGCTCGATACCCCCGCCGTAGCCACCTGTGGGAGGCATGCCAACTTCGAGCGCCTCGATGTAATCCTCGTCCAGTTGCTGCGCCTCTTCGTCGCCGCGCGCACGTTGGCGCGCCTGATCTTCGAAGCGGGCGCGCTGATCCATCGGATCGTTCAACTCGCTAAAGGCATTGCCGAGTTCGAGGCCGGCTGCGAACGGCTGGAAGCGCTCTACGACATCCGTCGTACCTGGCTTGGCCTTGGCCAGCGGCGAGAGGTCACGTGGGTAGTCATAGAGGAAGACCGGACCAAGCAACTTGGCATTCGGCCCCTTCACAATGCGGTCCTTCAGGTCGTCAATCAAGCGGCCGCGGCCCAATCGCGGATCAGGCTTGTAGCCCTTCGCCACCATCGCGGACGCCAGGCTGTCGCGATCGAGGTAATCTTCATAATCGATGCCGGTGTGCTCCGCGATGGCCTCGCGCAGGGTCATGCGACCCCACGGCGGAGCCAGGTCGATCTGCCGCCCCTGGTAGGTGAGCACGGTTGAGCCAAGCGTCTGCTTCGCGACGTAGGCGTACATCTCCTCGACCAACTTCATCATGTCTTCGAAGTCAGCATAGGCCTGATAGCACTCCATCATCGTGAACTCGGGATTGTGGCTATGATCAATGCCCTCGTTGCGGAAATTACGCCCAATCTCATAGACCCGCTCGATGCCACCGACGATCAGTCGCTTGAGATAGAGTTCCGGCGCGATGCGCAGATACAGATCGCGGTCGAGCGTATTGTGGTGAGTGACAAACGGGCGCGCGGTAGCGCCACCATACAGCGGCTGCAGCAGCGGCGTCTCGACCTCCAGGAATCCCTGCTTGTTGAGGTACTCGCGCATAGCGGTCACAGCCTTGGCCCGCGCAACGAAAATGGGCAGCCGCTCCTCGCGATTTGCCAGCAAGTCGAGGTAGCGCTTGCGGTGCCGCGTCTCTGGGTCAGTCAGCTTGAGGTCGCCACCAGCGCCCTTTGCAGGTAGGGGTACGAGCGCCTTCGACAGCACGTTATATGACTTCACATGTAGCGTCTTTTCGCCTGTGCGCGTCGTGAACAGCGTGCCAGTCGCTTCGATGAAGTCGCCCAGGTCGAGAAGTTTGATCCGCTTATACGCTTCCTCGCCGACCTCATCCTTTTTGATGTAGATCTGGATGCGACCGGAGCCATCTTCGATGTGCGCGAATGAAGCTTTCCCCATCTCACGTAACAGCACCAGTCGTCCAGCCAGCGTAATTTGCTGGCCGGCCAGCGCATCGAATTGCGCGAGCGCCTCGGCGGCGGTGTGGTCGCGAAGTGTGCGGGCGGGGTACGGATCAATGCTAGCGGCGCGCAGGGCCTCAGCCTTCGCGAGCCGCTCTTCTCGCTCGTCCATAGTCGGGCGTCGTCCTCCTAAAGGTCAGAAATCACGGCGTGCAGAACACGCCGTATCGCAAGGATTGTATCACGACAGCCCCGCACAAAATCGAAAGGTGCGCCCACTAGCGGCACTATAGGTGGCGGGTTGACGCCAGCGGCGCCAAGGTGGCACAGTACATTTGCGCGCCCAAGCGCGCCACGGAGGTGTACGGGCCCCGGTGGGCTTCGCCGTCTTCAAAACGGTCGCGCGGTCGCTAGTGCGGTCGCGGGTGGGTTCGACTCCCATACGCCTCTGCCAAGCATGCGCATAATACGCCTCATCGTGTCTTGTGATTACAGGCAAAACTTTGCAGTAACTGCAAAATTTTGCCTGCACGCTTGACATAATCATAAGTTGATCCGGAAATTTACTGCAAAGTTTTGCCTGTTTTTGTGACACCACACGCTCACCTCCTCCTACAGGTGCTCGTCGCCAGCGCTCAACGCTCATTGACCTCACGGAACTCGAAACCTACCTACGCATTCCCCTCCATCTGGCGCCTGCGATTCGCTATGAAGTAGGTATATCTAACAATATCGCTTCCCTGCCGTTATAGATACACTTGCGGTAGGGCCTTCTTCGTGGCTCGCGCTTTGGCGGGCAACGCGCAACGTACTGTGAACTCCATCACTGATAACACTCGCTTGCTCAGCAATACTACATTCATCACCTGGCAGCAGGCCCCTCGCGCCGACAAGTTGTACCGGTATCCATTTGCCGAAAGGCAGGATGACTCATGGCCGATCAACGTGATCTCCAACGCCCAGCCGCACAGGCGCGGCCCACCGTTGACGCCTATACCACGCATTCCACCGGCCGAGAGGTCGCCGACGAACGCACGTGGGTGCTCTCGCGCAACATTCGCCAGCCGCTTCCCTATGGCGCGCCACGCCCCAGCATACTCATTGACCTACTGCGACCTGATGATCTCGTCAATCTGTCCATCGAGTGCTACAACATCCGCCTTGATCTCAGCGATCCCGCGCATCCAGCGCTAGTACGCGATTCGTATGACCTCTCTGCCTTCCTTGCGGTACAGTTTCCCTCACAGCACGTGGAAGAGCAAGCTTACTTCGAGGCGCGGAAGGCCAACGGCGATCCATCGCTATATGACGAACCGCCGTTCGAAACGGGCCGGGCGGGCGCACACGCCGCCGGACCGAGCCGCCTCGTCTTCCGCCTGCCCGACAGCGGCCCCGGCTCACGCATCCCCTATTCTACCAAGGCGTTGCTTGATTGGGCCGCTCTCATTCCCCAGCTGAGTCCGCGTGCGGCGACGCCCGATGAAACCCCAGCAGGCATCGCCGCCCAGATGCGTGCGCCTGGCGTACTAGAGACCGCCATCGAGCTGCCCTATCGTCTGCTCCTCTCGCCCGACCGCAGTGCGCTTTGGACCAACGCCGTGGAGCCCGTCACACACGCTGGGCGCACCGAAGTGTGGCACACCAGGCTCGCGCTTCCAGGTGGGTCAGCGCCAGTGGCGACCACCGCCGAGGCTCCAGCGTACATGCGAGCGCTCTGGTCGCTGGATTACAGCACACCCACTGCCCGAAACTGGGAGAAGGTCGAGCCCGGCGGGTTTCGCTCTTCCATGACAGCTTACGATCGGCGACAGGTTGTGCGGCTCAGTTCGGACTTCTCGTTGACCTACAAGAATTCGTCGTCCGCGCCCGCTACGCCAGCCGCTCCCTATGGAGGCTACACTAAGATACCAGGGGTCTCGGTCGCGACGAACGCCGCTCAGCAGCCGCTATCGATCGCGCCTGAGATGTCGCCTGTATCTGGAGCATTTCAGGACATCACTGTCCAGCGCGATCGGAGCGCTGTAGAGCTAGTTTCTCCCACACGACCGATCGAGGTCGAGCAGTTGATGCTCTCACCACTGGGCGGCTGGCTGAAGTCGCGCGGCGCGTGGGATCCCATCGGGACCGAGGCGCCTGCTCCTGATCCCGAGTCATTTACCGTCTCCGAGTGGCGTCACATCGCCAGTCAGGGGCGCGATGAGTTCGTGCGCGTGGTGTATGAGGGATATCTCTTCCCGTTCGGCCATCGTGCCGCGCTCATCAAGGTCACGGAGCGCAAATTCCAGTCGAATCCCTCCGGTCCCATGGGCGGGACACCTTACGCCTATCTGCGCCAACATGAATATATCGTCGTACGGCAGCCCACGCTCACGTATCCCGAGACGGCATTCGCCAATGCTGGCCGCGAGATGCCCTACAAGAAGATTGAGATCAAGACGCTGGTAACGCCCGATACGCTGCCACCTGATGCGCCCACAGTCGCCTTCAATCCGACGAGCACAAATTCGCCGTTCGCCTGGATGCTACCTGCTGGCTACCCCGCCTTTTGGATCAAGACCGCCGATGGTCCGTTTCCCTTCCACGTGCAGGCCACAAGCGCCTATGGTGAAACGAACGACTTCACTGCGACACTCGCCTTTGTCATCGCCAGTGGAACGCCGCTTCCTAAAACGGCTGCGCCGCATATTCCACTTAGCGATGCCGCGCTCACCAGCGTCATTAGCGCCTACGACGCCGCAAGCGTCACTAGCGCCCTGAGCGGGCAACGACTGACATATGCCCCGCCGCTCGATGGGCACGACACAACAACGCTGACCACTGACGCGTTGATGTTCACCGCCACGTCGTCCCCACAAGTGGCAGCCGGCTTCGTTCCTTGCCTGCGCCAGGCGGACGTACGGCTGACTTCGGTGGAGCATTTGCTGGGCGCGCCAACGACCACCACGATCAAATATTTCAGCGACTACCTCGCTCACGGCTACGATGATGGCCCCGGCATCTTCGCTGAGTTCATGCGTCCAGTGGCGACCATCTTCTCAGCGGAGAAGGGCGGCGGTATCTCGATGCCGAATATGAGCCTCGTCGGTCTCTCGCAGAAGACAGGCCCGGTCGGCGGTAAGTCATCAGATCCGCACACTAGCCTGCAAGTGACGGTGAAGAACGAGTTCAGGCCCAAGGAATACTTCGAGGAGGCGGCGGCGAAATTCCTGGGCAAGATCAGCCTCGCCGACATGTTCGAGATCGACCCGTTCGCTGATCGGCACGCGCCGAAGATTACGACACAGCTCGACCCGCCTGGCGTCGCCGTGCCCAAAGCTGTTATCACGTCGCTCGAATGGAATCCGGTCATCAGCGGACCAAAGACTGTTGGGGAGCTTCTCCAGATCGATCAGCATTCCGTGTTCAAACTGGTCGGCTCGATCACTCGCCCGCTGACAAGCGTTCCGTCTGAGTTCTCCTTCCAGGGGAGTTTGACCTCGTTCAAGCTGCAATTTTCCAAGATCATCGTGATCAACTTCGATAGGTTCGCCTTTACGTCGCAGAGTGGGCAGAAGCCGAATGTCAGCGTTGACCTGAGCGGTGACCATCCGGTGCAATTCGACGGCCCGCTGAGGTTTCTGAACACCCTGGAAGACGTCATCGCCGCTGGCGGGTTCGGCGGAAACGGACCATATCTCCACGTGAACACGGCAGGCGTGACGGTCGGTTACTCGCTTGCGATCCCACCGGTGAGTGTGGGCGTGCTGTCCTTACAACATGCTGTTTTCGACGCCTCGCTCACGTTGCCATTCCTGGATGGTACGCCGCTGATCGACTTCAACTTCGCCTCGCGCAGCCATCCCTTCCTGTTGACCGTCGAGGCATTCGCGGGCGGCGGCTATCTCCACGTGCAACTCGACTCTGAGGTCGTGCGGATCGTCGAGGGCGCCTTTGAATTCGGCGGGAACTTCGCGCTCGATCTTGGTGTAGCGAGCGGCGGTGTGCATATTCTTGCAGGCATCTACCTCCGGCTCACCAATGACCCATCAACCCATCGCAGCACGTCAGACCTGACGGGTTTCGTGCGCATGGGCGGCGAGCTTTCGGTGCTGGATGTCATTTCCGCATCGCTGGAGTTCGACCTCGATCTGAGCTACTATGCCGCGTCCGACGGCACGGGCGGCGAAGCGCGCGGGCAGGCGACACTGACCGTCGCCGTCCATGTTGCCTTCTTCAGCACCTCCGTCGAGCTCACTGTGGAGCGGAGTTATGGCGGAACGGCGGGTGACCCGACGCTAGACGAGATCATGGCGCCCAGCGACTGGGCGTCCTACGCTGCAGCCTTCGCCTAGCGCGACGACGCCACCTGAAAGCACCCTAAAAACAACCTGAAAGAGGTATCCGCCATGATGAAGTGGTTTACCCATAAGACGCCAGCCGTTCAGCCCGCGCCAGTCGAGGCGGCACAGCAGCAGGCCACGCCGCCGATGCCGCCGCCACAGATGTTCCATTTAACACCTGTGCCGCATGGGCTAAACCCTGATGGAACACTCAGCCTATGGGTTGCCGTCTCGGTGCGTCTGGCTGGCGGCGATACGCTGGCGGCGTATCCGAATCTGCTCCGCTGGCCCGAGATGCTGCAGTCAGGGCCGCTGAACATTACTCTGCGCAATGACCGCATGCAAACGCTCAACGTGACCGCAAGCGCGCCAACCCTCACCCCCTATCTCTGGCATGGGATGTTCACTGAGAAGACGCCCGTTCAATCGTTTCGCTTCAGAGGACAAGCGGATAAGCTCATTCACACACTGGGCGTGCGGACGAGCTTCGAATCAGTCAAGACGCTCTACCAGTCAGTGGGCTTAGCATACCCACGCGTCGCGCCACCATCGGTAGATCTTCGGCCTGTGTTAGTGGGCTACAATCCTGCGCTGCCCGCTGTCGAGCGGCAGCGCATTCTCCAGGAGGTCCAGCAGCCGGGCGTCTTCGACATGAACGCGACGATGCGTGCGCCTTCGCCCCTTGGCGCAACGACACTCAGCCCCGCCGATCTGAAAGCGCACCGCTATGCGCTGCTCGGCGCGCTCGCGCACACAGCGCACAACACAGGCCTGAAGCAAAGCGCCACCATGCTGCGCGCGAGCTCACACTCCGCTGCGGCAACCTTCTACGGTGATCTCGCGAAAATTAGCGGATACCAAGCGCAGCTAACCCAAACCTTTCAGATGTATCATAGCCGCGCGCTCGATTCCGCCACCATGCAGTCGCTCCCCAAACCCACACGGCCAACCGCACCCGACTTCCACCAGATGCTTACTGCGGTGGGGTCGTTCCCAGCCCTCCAGCGAGCGCTGGGTCTGGTCTGGGAAGTCAGTGTACCGGCGGATTTCCTGGCGAGTCAGCGGGGCACGCTCACCATCCAAAGTGTCATTGTGGGGCACTCCGAACTAGTCGAGGGGCCTCATACGCCGATGGATCGCCCAACAATGCGTTGGATGGCTGGCACGCAGTTCGTCGGCGCCACGACCGCCTATACACGCACCGATGCCGATGGGCGACCGGGAACACGGTTCGACGCGGCCCCCTCGTCAGAGCACGCGCCGAGCATTCTCAATGGGACGCTAGCGCTGCCAGAGTCGTTCGGGCTGCTACAACTCGATGTGGACGGTTCGCTCTTCAAGACATCTAACGCTGCGGTATCGGTGACGACTTCACTGGACATTGCAGCGGGCGCGCAGGATGGCCTGGCGGCGCTCCGCGGGGCTGGGCTGGCGCTTGTGCAGGATAAGCGTGCCGAACATCTCACAGCCCGCCTGGAGCGAACAGCTGCGCTGAACGATGACCTTACCTCGGGTGCAAACCGCGAGACGCTCTATGCCGAGGACCTCGTGCGCGGCTACCGCTTCGACATTTGGGACAGTGTGACCCGCAAGTGGCATTCACTGCACCGGCGCAATGAACGATTCCGGCCCCCCACCGCGCCGGGGCATGCATTTACGCCGACGAACACAGAAGGGTTCAGCCAGCTTGCCGTCACGCAAAAAGTAGATGACCCCTCGAGTCTCTATCTCCACGAGATTCTGGCGCGGTGGGCGGGGTGGAGTCTAAGCGCGCCGCGTCCGGGCATTCAGCTCAGCCGAAGCGCTGATCCCGCGCGCGCAGTGCCGTCCGATCCGGCGCACGACCCAGACTACGTCACCGATCCAACGCTCTCGCTAATCACGGATATCACGGTCGCGGCCGGCACGTTGCCGAAGCTGCGTTACGGCGTCAGCTATCGTATTCGAGCCCGCGTGGTGGATATCGCCGGTGGTGGCGTGGAGTTCACGGATGACCTTACAGTGCCAGCGGAGGCAATGTCGCCTGCTGTACCCGAAGGCATGCCATATCTACGCCACGAGCCCGTCGCGGCGCCTGCGCTGCTCACAAAGACGCTGCGGGAGGTGACAGACCCTGGATCGGATGTGACGAATCTGGTCATTCGCACCTACAATGAAGACCCAAGTCAGGATGCCAGCTCCAGCGTGACGCCAGCCGAACGCCATATCTTGCCGCCGCGCGTCTCAGCCGAAATCATTGAGAGACACGGATTGCTGGACGATCCCTCTGGCCATCTGAGCGGTGATGGTGGACTCTTCAACTTGCTCACCCGAGCGGACGACTTCCAGTTTACGCAGTTCGACCCGGCGACCGGCAGCCATTTGCCGAAACGCGGTGAGCCGGGATTCACTGCGCTCACGTCCGCGCAAACCGCACGCGCCGTTCCCGTCGAACCAGACCCTACGGCCCTCTCTCCAGCGCCATATCTGACCGATCCACTCGCCTCTGGAGCGGCGTTCACCAACCTACCGGGAACAGATAGCAATACCCTCGGCTGGACCGATACACTCGGCGCCGCGGTAGGAACTGCTGGCGAAACCTTGGGGCAGCCGGTAGTCATTCCACTAGCGCCCAGTGGAACTTCGACCGCACTCACTGTGGCGTCGTTGAACGGCGACACACCACGCCCAGGCTCAGTGACGCTTGTCGACTTTGGCGCGACTCCCGAATGGCCCAACGCACGCGGGTTCACACTGGCGCTGGGCGCCGGCTCTGGGGCTCCCCTGTGGAATCCCACAAGCCGCGTCCTGACGATCAGTCTGCCACAGGCAGCGACGGCGACGATAAGTCTCAGCAGCTTCGTCACTCCGGAAAACCTGAAGTTGCTGGCGGCCTGGCAATGGCTGCGTGAGTTCGCCGATGGGCACGCTCAGCAGCTAATCGAGCGCTTCACTGGTAGTCTGGAGCTCAGCCGCCTGCTCGACGCGCACGCGCAGATGGTCGCTGAGTTGGTGCGAAGCGCCCTCGAAGGTGGTCACCACCAACTCACGCCTGGTCGCCGCGTGCGCCTGACACACGCGGTGCAGAAACCCATCGGACATCCCCAAATCGTAACATTGAGCGCGAACCGCGCGCCCGGCGCGACGAAAGCCGCGCTGACGGGTGAAATGCGGGTGCACGGCCCAAGTAGCGCCAAGATCGATCTCTTCGCAACCTGGGCCGAAATAGCAGACGCGCCTGAGATCGACGAGGGCTACACGACTAAGCCCACTTCGATGCATGTCGAGGAGGCGCCATTACACGATGCGCAAGGGTATGGGCAAATCTATGCAGCGGGCAATCCGCCGCGACCCGTCGGCCAGTACGCCAGTGACCCTGATCGTGTCGTCTTCGCGGGCGGCGCCCAGCCACTGCACGAATTCCACGACACCAAGCACCACGTCGTCTCCTACTCCGCGGTCGCGACCTCGCGCTTCAGCGATTACTTCACCAATGGCAAGCTATTCCGACAACCTGATGGCACGATGAGCGCCACGCCGCTCAAGTTCACCCGCGAGAGCAATGTCATCCAGACGCATGTACCCAGTTCCGCGCGACCTGCTGCGCCGAATGTGCGCTACGTGTTGCCCACCTTCGGCTGGGAGCGGCAGACGAGCACGAATGTGAAGGTGAGCCTGCGTCATGGCCGTGGACTGCGCGTCTATCTCGAAGGTCCATGGTTCTCGTCAGGTGAGGACGAGTTGCTGGGGGTCGTGCTCTACTCCGGTCCGGCCAGCAACGCGACAAAAACACTGCCAGGTTTCACGCATAGCGAACACGCTGTAGGCTCGGCGGGCATCGCAAAGGAGAGCCTGACGATCGACGCCAAAGGCGCCGGCGTCGCGGACATGAGCAAGGCTCTGGCGCATGTCGCCCTCAGCCCGCAACTCTCGAACACGGATCGCGAGCGCTACAAGTCATACATCACGCAGTGGGGCGTAGATCCCATCTGGTCGTCGGCAAGCATGTATGCTCTCCCGGCGCTTGGTTCATTCCCAAGCAATGTGGCACAGGCCGATGGTCTCTCGATTCCAGAAGCGAACATCACTTTTGCCGTCGCCGGTCATGCGGTGAAATATGATCGCCATCGAGGCTTATGGTATTGCGACCTTGTGGTGGATTGTGGTGACACGTACATGCCATTTATCCGGCTAGCGCTGGCGCGCTTCCAGCCGCATTCCATCTCTGGCATGGAATTGTCGCACGTCGTGCTCTGCGACTGCGCACAGCTTGCGGCCGACCGCGCCGCGATTGTCACCGTCGATCCCTATCATCCGTATCTCCTCAACGTTACCGTCTCTGGCCCCACACCAATCGCCCCGCGCCCGACACAGGTCGATATCTCCGTGCAGCGCCGCCTGCCCGACGTGCAAAGTGATCTCAGCTGGCAGACGGTGGGATCTGACGTGGCGATTGTCTCGCGCAGCACGGTCGCGGTACCGGAGGCGGACAGCGGGAGCACTGCCTGGCAGGGAACCATCTCGTTTGCGCCCAATGCGTCCCTCGACGGATTCCGGCTAGTGATTCAGGAGTATGAGGTGCTCGACGGCGACCCAGATGCAACACCAGCGACATCTGAGGGGAAAGTTGTTCATCGACTGATCTACGCTGACATCATCGAGTTGGGCGCATCTCTGGCGACAAAGAAGCAACGCCTACAATCAGGTGGGCCGCTTGGAAGCGCGCGCTAGCAGATGCTGGCTTGAAGACCAAGTCTTCCGAGGTGGGTAAGTGGTCAACACCATCTTCACCGACTATAGATCACTCCCGGGCATGGTGTTGGCGATGGCGGGCGCGGGGACATCGGCAGACTGGACGCTGGACGCCAATCTATAGTCTACCGATGTCCTCACCCTTTTGGTCGCATGCAACGAGACACAACTCAGTTATTTTACCCTCGCTCGGATTACATAACCTATCGTGTCATTAGTCAACGATTTGCTCGGGCGAGTAGTGAGGGGAATCCGTCAACTGTTTTGGGCTGGCGCCACAACATAGTCAAAGTCTTCACTTGTCGCCGCACACGAGCCCAACGGGTAAGCATGGCTCGTGACGTCAGTCAGAACACTTTATGCGCGTCTAGTTTGCCTCGGGAGAGGATGTGGGGGATACCACAGGTGTCGCTTCGGCCTGGGGCGTCTCCTCGGGCTGCGCAGTAGCGGACGGCACGGGCGTGGCGTCAATGCCGCCGCTCACGACGCTGACGCTCGGCGCAACGGCTGTCATGTCGTCCGGATTGCTGACCACCAGGTTCGCAGCATCGCTATCTTCTGCTGAGATAGTAGCGACATATGTCCCGCCTGTCTGGGCCGTAAGCGTACCAACGGCCTGACCGTCTGCCAGAAGAACGGCGCCTGGCTGTATGCCATATCCCCTCACTACAACACGCCATCGACCCTCCGTATCGCCGCTGACGGTCACGCTGGTGACGTGTGGAACCGCAACGCCCAATGCGCCCAACGCCTGCGTCGTCGTGATGCGATCTGTCCAGTCGATACGTGGCAGCGCATTCCGAAGCACTGTGACCTCGTCGGCTCGAAGCGCGCTGAGTTGCGCCTCCATAGCGCTGCGCTGGGCGCTGGGCGCCTGCGTGTGGATGCCTTGCGCGGCATTGGCGTCTTCTTCACGTAGCGCCATAAGCGCATCACTGTAGGCGGGGTCGCCCTGGCGCTGTGCTGCAGCCGTGTCCACTGCATAGAGCCATTGGCGCGCAAACGCGATGTGTTGACTTGTGCTGTTCCTGGACAGCCCCGCCTGTACGCCCTGTTCGAGTCGATGCAGCCGAAAGAGCGGTGCGCCTGGTTCTGCGCCAGCCGCTACTGTTAGTGCTCCGGTTCCTAATGCCAGCAGGAGACATGCCGCAATGAGCGCCACACGCGCTATCAGCGCGCGACGCCAACGCACAGGCTCCGCGCGGATGGCGCTCACCTGCGCGAGGTCCGCTGCATGCGCGAGCATGCGTCCCTCCAGACGCCGGGCGAACTCAGCCGATGGTGACGTCTCGCGGATGGACGCTAGCCGATCGGCGGTCTCGAGTAAAGGCTCCAATTCGCTTGGCGGCTCTGCGGAGCGGTGACGCCTGGGAGCGGCCAACAGCGAGTCGAGGCTATCTTCCTGGCTCATCGGCTCTCCTTTGCTTCCCTTGCTGAGGCGAGCGTCGGGATGTGCGCGACTTGGAGCCTGCCCGCAGCACGCCTGTGCGCGGGTTCGTGCCATTGGCTGCCACCAAGCGGCTCAGCGAAGCGAGCGCACGAAATTGCAGCGCGCGAATCGCGCCGGGCTGCCGTTCCATTAGTCTCGCTACCTCCTCGGTGTCATAGCCAAGCACACAGCGGTACAAAAGGACGGTTCGCTGTTCCTCTGTCAACTGCTGGAGCGCCGCAGTCACATCGGCCCATTGCTCGCGCGCCACCACCACGCCCAACGGGTCGCCCGCTTCGGCGGCGGCGGGTGGCTCGTCCCAGGAATTGGCAGAAATCTGGGTAGTGGGACGCGCTGCCTGGCGACGGTAGTGATCTGACACCTTGTTCCGTGCGATGCCGAGTAGCCACGCCTCGAACGCCAGGTCATCTTCCGCACGCGCACGCGCGATGGAATCAACCATGGCGAGGAACGTTTCTGACGTCACATCCTCCGCCTGGTCCACATCGCCCAGTCGGCCCATCGCATACCAAAAGACACTGGTGAGGTACTGTCGATACAGCAGGCCGAGTGCTTCCTGGTCCAAGCGGCGCGCCTGATCGAGGACAGACGCGAACGTCTGCTCCTGTGACCATCGTGTACTCACCGTCTCGGCCTCTTCCACCTGTCTTGG
>DASVZC010000008.1:0-16644 GCA_036391835.1 Ktedonobacterales bacterium
CCTAGATCGGTGGAATGCCGCTCACATTGAACAACGCGCTCAGTGAGAGTCCGTTGTGCAGGCGATAAATCGCGTCCCCCAGCAACTTCGCGATACTGACGACTTCTAGCGTTGGGAGTTGCTCCCGCACCCCCGGCGGTAGTTCGATGGAGTCGGTCACGAGCACCTGCTTGATGGCAGGATGCGTCAGCCGCTGTGCTGCCGCGCCCGCGAATACGCCGTGTGTCGCGACAACCCGCGCATCGGGTCGAGCGCCCGCCTTCAGCAGCGTCTCGACCGCTTCCAGAATCGTGCCGCCTGTCGCGATGATGTCGTCGACGATGATGGGCGTGCGGTCGCGCACATCGCCGATCACCGCCGCAATTTCCACATTCTCGCCGTCCGCGCGGCGTTTGTGCAGGATGGCGATGGGAAGATCGAGCAAGCTGGCGAAGAAGTCCGCGCGTTTGACGCCGCCGGTGTCGGGCGAGACGATGACGCTCTGCGCCGGAATCTTCCCGCGCAACGCATTCGCTAGCAGCGGAATCGCCGTTGGGTGGTCCATGCCGATGTCGAAGAATCCCTGGATAGCAGGGCTGTGCAAGTCAATGGAGAGTACGCGATTCGCTCCGGCGGCGCTGATGAGATTGGCGACGAGTTTCGCCGTGATCGGCTCGCGTCCCGTCGATTTGCGGTCCTGCCGCGCATAGCCATAGTACGGAATGATCGCGGTGATGCGGCCCGCGGAGGCGCGACTGAGTGTATCAATGAGAATCAGCAATTCGGCGAGGTTCTCGTTGACTGGCGCGCTAGTGGACTGAATGATGTAGGCGTCGTGACCACGCACGCTCTCGCGCAGACGTATGTGCATCTCGCTGTCGGGAAAGCGTGTCAGTTCGACCCCCACCTGCGAGAAGCCATGCTCACTGGCGACACGTTGCGCGAGATGGATGGAGGCGCTGCCAGCCAGTACGCAGGGTGGCGCGGTGAGGAATGTCGGCTCATTCTCGTGCTCATGGCTAACCGTCATTGCGTTCGTCTCCCATGTTCTCTGGCCACGCTTGCCGTGACTACCGGCGCTTTGGCCGCTCGCGTAGAGGCGGCTCAGGTTCGTCGCGGTAGGCGTTCGTAATGGGCAGGCGTCGGTCGCGCCCAAACGCGCGCGGCGTGATCTTGATGCCCGGCGGCGACTGGCGGCGTTTGTACTCGCTGCGATCCACCATCGCCATGACACGGCGGGTCAGAGCCGGGTCGAATCCTAACTGGATCATCGCGTCGTATGAGCGGTCCTCCTCAACATACGCTCGCAGAATTGGGTCCAAGACCTCATAGGGCGGCAGCGAATCGGTATCCTTCTGGTCCGGTCGCAACTCCGCCGATGGCGGCTTTTCGATCGTCGTCCAGGGTATGACTTCGCGTCCGGCGTACTCATTACGCCAGCGCGAGAGGTCATACACCACAGTCTTGAACACGTCTTTCAGCACGGCGAATCCACCCGCCATGTCTCCATAGAGTGTCGCATATCCGACGGCCATTTCAGATTTATTGCCAGTGGTCAGCAGAATCGCGCCTGAACGGTTCGAGAGCGCCATCATCAACAAGCCACGGATACGCGCCTGCAAGTTTTCTTCGGTTACCGTCGAGGTAGTCGGGCCAAAAGTCGCTAGTGGCTCAGCAAGAATCTCCATCGCGGCGGCGAACATTGGCTCGATGGCGATGGTCATGAAACGGATACCCAGATGGTCGGCAAGCGTTTGCGCGTCGTCGCGGCTCCCCTGCGATGAGTAGCGTGACGGCAGCGAGACGCCCAGCACTTTATCCGCTCCGAGCGCATCCACCGCGATGGCTGCCGTTAGCGCAGAATCTATGCCGCCGGAGAGCGCCACGAGCGCCTCGCTGAATCCGCCCTTGTGCACGTAGTCGCGCATGCCAAGTGTGAGCGCGCGGTACATCTCCTCGTGGTGGCCCGGTAATGGCTCGATGCGGCCGGGCGTCCCAATCGCAGGCATCACGGCGTCATGAACGGAAACGTCGGACGCACGGTGGACTGGCGCCGGCGCCTGCGAGACAACAATGGGCGGCGCGAAGGTTTCCATATGCGCGTCGCGGTCCTTCCGGCGACGGGGGTCATGCAGTCGCGTGCGGAATGATTCCTCTACATCGAGTTCGACGACGAGCAAGTCTTCCTCGAAGGCTTTGGCGCGGGCGATGAGCTCACCCTGCCCATCAAAGACGACGCTGGAGCCGTCGAAGATCAGTTCATCTTGCCCGCCGACGAGGTTGACGTAGGCGACGATGCAGCCAGTATCGGACGCGCGAGTAGAGAGCATGCGCTCGCGGGCTTCCTGCTTGATGGAATGGTACGGCGAGGCGCTGATATTGATGAGCGCTTCGGCGCCCGCGTAGGCCTGAACAGTCGGCGAGCCACTGGGGTACCAGATGTCTTCGCAGACGCTCACGCCAATCTGTGCGCCGTCTATGATGAACGTGGGCGTTTCACTTCCGGCGCTGAAGTAGCGGTCCTCATCAAACACGCCGTAGTTTGGCAGATACTGCTTGTGGTAGACGCCGACTAGCGCGCCTTCGCGCAGAATCGCAGCTGCGTTGTACAGGTCATGTTTTCGATCCACGAAACCGGTGATGATGGTGAGGCCGGCAAGTTCGGCGCTAGCCAGCCGGAGGTCATCGAGCGCGCGCAGATTGTCGGAGACGAATCCGGGCTTCAGCAGCAGGTCTTCGGGTGGATAGCCAGGAATCGCCAGTTCTGGCATGCAGACGATCGTCGCGCCAGCCGCACGAGCCTCGGTGGCCGCTCGCACGATGCGCGCAACGTTGCCCGACAGATCGCCCACGGTCACGTTGATCTGAGCGAGCGCCAGCCGCAATTGTCGGGCTGTCTGCCGTACGCCGTTTCGTCCGTCCATCGGGTGTCTCACCTCACTGTCGCGTCGAATCCTATGGCGCGATATCGCTGCGACTCCGACTCCCACTTCGACAGGGATACGCACATGCGCCCACGCCTACCGGGCGCATGTCGGGGTCGGTGAGAGGCCAGCAAGCGATACAGAATCGATATCAGCGCCTTGTTATACTGTAGCATCTGACATCGGCCGCCCGTCTCGCAAGCGCGTCACGTGGTCGTTGCGTCGGCCGTGGATGGTTTGGTGTCGTGCGGCAGGAACCAGACGCCGAGCAGTATCGCGCTGACCGTGTAGCAGACCGCGCCGACATAGAATGGTGCGCCATAGCCACCGATGGCGATCAGTTCCCCCCCGAGCGCCGCGCCAATCGCCCACGCGCCCTGCCAACTCACGTTGTAGACGTTGCTCGCGACGACGCGTCGCTCTGGCGGCGCGGCATCCATCAGCCATGCCTGGAGCGGCGCGGCTCCTGTGTTCATCAGTGTCGAGCGGAGCACGTAGCACGTGGCGACGACGCCAAGCGTGGGCAGCGCGCCCATCGCTACCATAAACGGCAGCGACGCTACTTGCGCCACTAGCGCGAGTCGCACGCGTCCGAATCGGTCGGCCAGGGGCGCGGAGAGGAGCGAGACCAGCGCCAGCAGCAGCGTGACGCCAGCGGTCAGCGCGCCGTAGAACGCGGTCGTGGCTCCGAGCCGCTGCACAAAGTAGATGTTGAGATAGGGAAAGAACAGCCCGGCTCCGAATCCCACCAGCGCCTGACTGCCGGAGAAGCGTCCGATGGTTCCGCTGCCCAAATCGCGCGCCATGCGGAGCCATCTCCGCGCCCGTTCGCGCAGTGAGATACTACCCGCGCCGGATGCCGTGGGTGTAAACGCATCGGCGGCTGAGTTCGTATCGTCTCGGATGAACAGCACGGGAATCACTGATGGGACGGCGACGGCGCCTGCCGCGAGCATCGCCAGTTGATAGACGCTTCCCTGCGTGTTCGCGACGAGATAGGGACGCAGTGCGATGAGCCAGCCGATATGCGCGTGGAATCCCACCATGATCCAGACGGGGAGCAGTCCGCCGAGAAGTGAGCCGAAGACGCTGGCAAGGAAGCCAAGCGCGTTATTGAGGCCAAAGAGCGCGTTGCGCTCCGAGGGTGCGCTATGCGCAGCAAGAAATGGCGAGTTGAGCACAAGGAAGATGGCGACTGAGGCGCCAACGCCGAGCGAAGTGATGAGCGTGACGGCAGGGGTAGGCGCAATCAGTTGGAGGAAGATGGAGAGTCCGCCGACAGCATCTGAGAGCAGCAGCATCGCGCGCCATCCTAGTCGGCGAGTGAGCGCGCTCGCCGGGAAGATGGCCAGCGCGCCCCCAGCCGTGCCGACAAACACGGTCAGCCCGATGAAGGTCGTGCCGTAGCGCAGGCCGTTCAGAAAGAGGGTATAGAGGACGGCGATTGCGCCAGCGGAAAGCGCCTGGAGCGTGTTCGACAGCAAATAGAGTTGCGCGTTTCGGCGCAAACCGCCGAAACGCGCAAAGAATGCGTAAAGTCGTCGCAACACGTTGTGTATGTTCCTGTTCCCACGCGCGTCGAAGGCGTCGCTACCCCACGATCCAGGCAACGTTTCTGGCGGCGTTTCCGACTACGCTATCGGATGCAGCTCCGGTTCCGATGCCGCTGGCGCTTCACGTGTGGACGTGGCAGCCGGCGTTGTGGCGCTCGGTTCCTGCGGCTCTAGCGTTTGCTCGATGGGACGCGTGATCGGGCGAGTGACACGGCGCGACGCTGGGCGTGTCATGCCGCGCACGCGCAACGTCTCGCGTTGCTCAGGGGATTGCCCGAAGATGAACGCTCGCAGGCCAGTAAGCACGCCCGCGCGTGCGCCGTGGAAGGTGGCGACCTTTTCGACGATAGCCTCGCCGCCACGCTCCGCGATGCCCATGACATGCTGAGCTTGCTCACCATAGTGCGATACGACGGGGATGACATTGTTATGCAGCCACCAGGCTGCGAATGCTAGACCCACCATCAGCGCAGCTATCAGTGCGAGCGCGATCACTACATCGATCAGCAGGAAGGTTCCGGCAATCTGGCCGAGCGTATGGAGCCAGGCGGGTGAGGTGGCCGCCACTATGGCGAGAGCGCTAGTGGTAACCATTGTGCGCCTCCAGTGACAGGGCCTGGTGATTCTGTTCCTCACGCTCCATCGCGCGTTCGAGTTCCTGGCGGCGGCGCTGGCGCTTCTCAGATCGGCTACGCGCCTGCCCACGCCCGAGGATCACGCTGGCGACCTCACTGGCTCCCAGCATTGCGCTGGCTGTCCGCACGGCTGGTTGTACTCCAAAGGAGCTTGCGGTACGCGCCGTCTCGCGCACGGTCGCGGAGGTCGTCTTGAGCGACTCCAGCGTCGGAATGAGTTCGTCGCGGATGCGTAGCACTGTGCGTGTCAGCGAGAGTACCGCGTAGATCAGCGCGGCCAGCAGCAGGAGACTTGTGACGGCGGCGACTACCAGCGTGATGTCTACCACGACTGGCCACCAGCCAAAGATGGTTGCGATGACGACGAAGGCGATGATGAGGATCACAGCCACCGCGCCAATGGCGATGAAGAGATTCTTTTTGCTCCCAGACATGGGCTGTGGCTCCTTCTGTATGCGCGCTTTTGTTCTTACGCGCCCACCCAACCGCTACTCGTCTACTTGATAATATAGAGCGGCTGATCTGCCCGACAAGTCTCACTTCACGCAATCAGCGTACCGATTGAGACGAATCGGCATTTTAAGCGGGGCAAAGATGAGCGTTTGCTGCGGAGAAGGGAACGCAAAAAAGAGTCCGTACAACCCCGTGTACGGACTCCATCTGCGCCGAGCGCGCCAGCAGACCTTGCGTGGAAGCGGATGCGCTACTTCGCGGCGTGCTCTTGCTCTGCCGCATGCAAGCGAGCCATCAGGCGAGACTTGCGGCGGGCGGCATTGTTCTTGTGAATGACGCCCTTCGACACAGCCTTGTCGAGCTTGCTGATTGCCTCGCGAATGGCGGCTGTGGTGGCCTCGCCCTCTGGGGCGGCTACGATGGCGCTGCGGGCCTTCGTCACGAACGTGCGAACGGTAGACTTGACGGTGTTGTTGCGAAGGCGGCGCTTTTCTTCGATCCGCATCCGCTTCTTGGCCGACTTGATATTCGGCATAGGTGGCAGATTCCTCCTGTGGGGTGTCTGGCGATGGCGCAGGCACAGATGACACGGCGCTCAGGCGCGCCATATGCTCGGCGTAGTCATTGCCGAAGGCGTGCTCTCGGCAAGATACCCGACTAGTATACCAAAACAGCGTCCTTGACGCAACCTGTAGCAACTTGTATAGGTAGCGCAGGCTATGGAAAGGCTCACACCTGCCCTCATGTATCTGGGGGCATTGGACGTCCGAGAATCAGCGCCAGCGCGCTACCCCACGCGTCGCGCAGTCGCGATCTGTATGATCAGACTGATCAGGAGCCACACGCTCGCGGCCAGCGCCAGCGCGAATACCACGACCATCGATCTGGTAATCCACTGGCCAGCAGCGGCGAGGTTGGCGCCGAAGAGATATATCCCGAGGCCACACGCAAGCATAATACAGGTTGTCAAAATGCACAGGCTCGCAATGTGACTGCTGCGTAGCGATGGCCCGGCTGGATGGCGAGTCTGGCGCGCTTCCTGTCTTGCTTTCAGAAGGTCAGGGTCTTTGGGATTGAGCGCTAACCCATGATTGAATGACGTGATGGCGCTTCGGATGAATCGCGGATCTCGCTGGAACGCATATTGGGTGCGCTCGATGCTGCCTTTGATCATCCATGATTCGGCGTGTTTAGGTTCGAGCGACAACGCCATATCTATGGCGCCTAACGCATCATGTAGGGAGTGCATCTGCCAGTTGGTGGTTGCGATGATGCGCCATGTGCGAGCATCATCCGCGTCAACGCGAACGGCCTCCAGTGCGACGCGCCTGGCTTCCTCCCAGAGGCCAAGAATGGATAATGCTACCGCGTCAGTGACGAGCAGTTCGGCATCCGTGGGGTTCTCCATCAGTGCGCGCCGCACGGCCATGTGCGCCGCTTCAGCATTTTGTCGGTCATCGGTCAAAATGAGCGCTCTGCCCTTGAGACCCAAAGCGTCTGCTCGATCTGGTTGTAATTTCAGCGCATGGTCACACGCGCGAATTGCAGCCTCGTACTGCCTATCTGCGATGAGTCCGCGGGCAAGCGTGACCCAGAGATGTGCGCTACTTGAGTCGAACTGGATTGCACGTCTCAGCGCATCAACTGCGTCATGGGAACGGTTGACTTTCATGAGCGCCGTCCCGAGACGGTGGAACGCTTCTGCGCTCGGCTCCTGCTCGGTCGCGCTCTGATATGAATCGACCGCAGCCAGCCAATGTTCTTGCTGCTCGAATGTCAAGCCCTCGCTCAACGCATTCATAGCCTATTCCCCCGCACCCCACCCGCCAGGTTGCTCTACTCCTGTCTCAACAACCATCGTTGGTTGAGGTGTTGAAGATACATCTCATTGCCAACGCTAACGGTGGGCTCGTCCGGTTGTCACGGGTAAATGAGTCGACATTACGTTAATTTTGTCTCGCCGCGACATAATGCGTTGCTTTATACAGCGCGTAGAGGGTTCCCGAAGCCACTTGTCGCATCCTGGCGACTCAGTGCGATGTGGTTTGAGAGAGGTTGTATTGGCGGCGAACTGTAGCAGAACGATTATCTGCGGTCGAATTCGCGTTCGAGCGCGGCAAGGCTCATCTTGACCAGTGTGGGGCGACCATGACAGCAACTTTGGAAGGCGCTTGCGCCTTCGAGTTGGCGAACTAGTTCGCGCTGCTCGTCGGGCGTGAGGGTGTGGTTCGCTTTGATCGCCGCTTTGCAGGCGACATTGGCCAGCGCGTGTTCTTCCCAGGTCTCACCGTGGCTGGATGCTTCGGCGTCTGCGCCCGCCAGTGCGACAATTAGTTCTCGCAGCGATTGGCCGCGTAGTTTGCCCGCCAACAACGCTGGAACGGCGCGCGCGAGCATCGCCTCCTCGCCGAACGCTTCGATCTCGAAGCCGATACGGCGCAGTGACTCCAGATGTTCTTCCACTTCATCGCGCTCGAGCGCAGTCAATTCCAGCGCTGTCGGCTCTAGCAGCAATTGCGACGTGACGGCTTTGCTGCGCCACTCCGCGATCATGCGCTCCAGCAAGATACGTTCGTGCGCGGCATGTTGGTCCACCATGTATACGCCGTCTGGCCCCTCGGCGATGATGTAGGACTGCGATACCTGGCCAAGCACCCGCAACGCTGGCATGCGCGCCCCGCCGATCGGCTCATCAGCCGGGGGCGCGCCGGGAGCAGTGAACCCGCTCAGCCGCTCGCCACCGCCAACGCGCTCCTGTCCACTCCAGAGTGACGAGGGAGCCGCCGATGTGGGCGCCTCGGTTGGCTGCTCGGCGTCTGCTCCATGCGTAGGCGCTCCAGTCTCCTCTGGCGATGGCTCGGTGACTGCGGCGCGGAGTGCGCTTGCTCCCGACGACGCGACGGGCTCCCAGACGGGCGCGGAAAAGACGCTTGGCCGCACCTCAGGCGTCTCGGCTGTCTCGATCACTGCCGCACGTGCGGCGCGTTGTACCGCTGCCCAGACCTGCCGTTCGCGCAGAAACTTGACCTCCGTTTTTGCCGGATGCACGTTCACATCCAGCAGCCACGGGTCCATGGTGAGGTTGACCACGGCGACGGGATGGCGTCCCGTCAGCAGCAGCGAGTGATACGCCTCTTCGACGGCGTACCCCAGCGTCCGTGACTGCACCCAGCGTCCATTGACGAAGAACGAGAGGTATTGGCGCGTCGCTTTATAGCACGTGGGGCGACTGACGTAGCCACCGACACGTGGGCGATCAGGGTCTGGCTCGCCGAGGGCAGCGTCTCCCGCGTCTGGTGGCAGGGCCGTGTCCCCAATGGGAATCATCTGTTCCGCGACGCTGAGGCCGTAGACCGCGACCAGCACATTGAGCAGTTTGCCATCGCCGCTGGTGTGGAAGACTTCGCGTCCCTCGCTGACCACCGTGAAGCGCACGCCGGGATACGCCATCGCGTACTGCTCCATCAGGCGCAGACTGTGGCTTGTCTCGGTCGCGCGGGTCTTGAGGAATTTCAGGCGGGCGGGCATCGAACTGAAAAGGCCGCGCACGGTGACGCTGGTTCCGGCTGGCGCGCCCGCTGGCAATGTCTGCCCGGCGTGGCCCTCCTCGACGGTAAGTTGCGCGCCGACCTCAGCGCCGCGCGCCCGACTCGCCAGCGTGACGCGTGCGACTGCGCTGACGCTCGCCAGCGCCTCGCCTCGGAACCCCAGCGTGCGGATGCGCTCCAGATCATCGAGCGTGGCGATCTTGCTCGTGGCGTGGCGCACGAAGGCCAGCGAGAGTTCATCCGCCGGGATGCCGCGCCCGTCGTCCACCACGCGAATCAGGTCGAGGCCGCCGCCCTCCAGTTCGACACGCACACTGGTCGCGCCAGCGTCGAGCGCGTTTTCCAGCAATTCTTTGACGACCGAAGCCGGTCGTTCCACGACTTCGCCGGCGGCGATCTTAGCGGCGATTTCTGGTGGTAGCTGCTGGATGGGCATCAATGTGTCTCCTTCCGCGCGCGTCCGTTCGCGTCGGCGTCGCGCACACCACGCGCGGAGACATATGGATCGCCGATAACGACGAAGCGCCACGGCCAGTCTGCCGCCTGAGAGATGCCCACACGCGGGGTCGCCGCGACTGGCAGCGTATCCACCACTCCGGCTGTCTCGCCAATCCAGAGCGCGTCGCCGAGCAAGTCAGTTCCGTCGTCAATGAGCGAGAGCGCCAGCGCCTGGCAGAGTCGTCCCGGTCCGCGCGCCAGATCGCGGTCTGTGATGCGCTCACCGCGCCGGAGCCGCATCAACTCGACGCCGACCGTGGGGCGGATCGCGCGGATGAGGACGGCCGCAGCCTCGCCTTCGGCTTCGGTCACGACGTTCAGGCAGAAGTGAATGCCATACGAGCGATAGACATAGGCGTGACCCGCTTCGCCAAACATCGAGCGATTGCGCGGCGTCTGTCCGCGAAATCCGTGCGCCGAAGGATCGATCGCCGCGACATACGCCTCCGTCTCCACGATGACGCCGCCCGCAATACCGTCCGCTGTGCGCCGTAGCAGTGTCTTGCCGATCAGGTCACGCGCCACCTCAAGCGTTGGTCGCGCATAGAACGCGCGCGGTAGCGGGGCAACCTCCAGCGGGGTATGCAGCGTCACACACATCCTCTTCTTCCGCACGCTCGTTTCAGCGGTCGCGCGTGGCGTGGAGCCGCCGCTTGTCGCCTGGCGTGTTATACAATCGTAGCGCACACGACGCGCCGCTGACGGCGACGCCACATCGCTCTACATGGTACACCAGAGACCAGCAGATAGGAGTCTATATGTCGTCCGCGCAGGCGCTGCCCAAGCGATCAGAGATACCGACAGAACTGACCTGGAACCTCAACGCGATCTATGCCACCGATGCGGAGTGGGAAGCTGAATTTGCGCGCGTCGCGGCGCTGCTTCCGGGAGTGGGCGCCTTCGCTGGACGGCTCAGCGAGTCGGCGCAGACGCTGTTTGAAGCGTTCGCCACACGTGATAACGCGGGCGAGGCGTTGGGCAAGCTCTTCGTCTACGCTCACATGCGTTTGCATGAGGATAGCGCGAATAGCGTCTATCAGGCGCTCGCCGACCGTGTGACGACGCTCGCCAACGACTTCAACGCCGCGACCGCGTATATGACGCCTGAGATTCTGGCGATTCCGCAGGAGAAGCTGGACGAATTCGTCGCGAGTGAGCCCAAGTTGGCGCTCTATCGCCACCATCTTGAGGAGATCACACGCGTGCGCCCGCACGTGCTCAGCGCCGAGATGGAGGGCATGCTCGCCCAGGCCGCCGAGGTAGGCGCCGCGCCTGAGCGCATCTTCGAAATGCTGAATAACGCGGACCTCAAGTTGCCGAGCGTGCATGACGAGCACGGCGAGTTGGTGCAACTCACACAGGGCAACTACGGCTCGCGCTTCCTCGAAAACCAGAGCCAGGCGGTTCGCAAAGAGGCGTTTGAGGCGATGCTGGGAACATACAACAAGTATCGCAACACCTTCGCCGCGACGCTGTCCGCGCAGGTCAAGCGTGACATCTTCTTCTCACGCGCCCACAAATACAGCAGTTCGCTGGAGGCGGCGCTGGAGCCGAACAATATCCCGGTCAGTGTCTATGAGAATCTCATCGCCACGGTAGACAAGAATCTGCCGCTGCTGCACCGTTACCTCGGCATCCGCAAGCGCACGATGGGTCTCGACAAGTTGCATATGTACGATCTCTACGTCCCGCTGGCGAAGGAAGTCGAGTACAACGTCTCGTTTGAGCAGGCGCAGGAGCGCGTGGCGGCAGCGTTGACCCCGCTTGGCGCCGACTACACCACTCCGCTCACCCAGGGTTTCCGCTCGCGGTGGATCGATGCGCTAGAGAGCGAAGGCAAGCGACCAGGCGCCTATAGCTGGGGCAGTTTTGGCACGCAGCCCTATGTTCTGCTGAACTATCAGCCCAGCATGGACAGCATGTTCACCCTGGCGCACGAGATGGGCCATTCGATGCACTCCTATTTCACCTGGGGCGCCCAACCTTACCCGTACAGCAGCTACACATTGTTCGTCGCGGAGGTGGCCTCCACGCTGAACGAAGCGCTGCTAACAGCCTATCTGCTCCAGAATGCGGAGGACCCTGCGCTCAAGCTCTACGTGATCAACCACGCGCTGGAAGGCTTCCGTACGACGCTCTATCGCCAGACGCTCTTCGCGGAGTTTGAGCTCGAAGCGCACAAGCGAGCCGAAGAGGGCGAGGCGTTGACGCCTGAACTGCTCTGCGAGGTCTACAAAGGGCTGAACACCAAGTACTACGGCGCGGAAGTGGACATAGACGATCTGATCGAGATCGAATGGGCACGCATTCCACACTTCTATTCGAGCTTCTACGTCTACCAGTACGCCACGGGTATCTCGGCGTCCGCCGCGCTGGCCAGCCAGATTCTCAGCGAAGGCGAGCCAGCGGTGAAGCGCTACAAGCGTTTTCTGTCGTCGGGTTCATCAGACTACAGCATCAACCTGCTGCGCGACGCTGGCGTAGACCTCTCCACCCCACAACCGATTCAGGCGGCGCTTGATACGTTCGGCCATTACCTGGACGACCTGGAGAAGTTGCTCTAATCGACGCTAGTCGGCGTCGCAGTCATTTGAGGAAAGCGAGTAATCTGACGGATGCGAGGTGGCAGGCGGTATGGTATTCTGGGCGGGACATTCGATCCGCCGCATATCGGGCATCTGGCGTTGGCTCAGGAGGCGCACAGCCGACTCAAGCTGGATCGCGTCTGGTTCACGCCAGCAGCCACGCCGCCGCACAAACGTGGGCATCGTGTCAGCCCGGCCGCCGACCGACGTGCGATGGTGGAGCTTGCGATCGCCGATGACGAGCGCTTCGGATTAGAGATGGTAGACCTGGAGCGCGCTGGTCCGTCTTATACTGTGGACACCCTGCGGTTGCTGCGCGAGCGCTGGGGCGACTCAACCTGGGCTGGCTTCATCATCGGCTGGGATATGCTGCTGAGTCTGCCGACCTGGCATGAGCCGGAGCGCATGATCTCATCAGTGGATGCGCTCATCGTTACCCGCAGGCCCGGATTCCCGTCAACCGATGACGACGAGCAGTCGCTCGCCGATTTGGAACGGCGGCTGCCGGGTCTGCGTCAGCGCCTCAAAGTCGTGTCCGCGCCGCAACTGGAGGTGTCATCTTCGGATCTGCGAGCGCGTGTCAAGCAGGGTCTGCCGATCAGATATCTGACAACAGACCCTGTTCGCGCGTATATCACTTCGCATGGGCTCTATGTCTCGGTGAGTCACGGGGGCGGAATCCCCTCGACGACATCGGGTGTTTCCGCCCGGCGCCCTTAATGCTTAATGCTGTGGTCTGTAGGCGAGAGGAGAGTCACGGATGAAGTACGCCGACCTCGCCCTCAATGACCAGGTGCGATTGCGCAAGCCACATCCGTGTGGCAGCTACGAGTGGCGCGTCGTGCGGCTAGGCGCGGACATTGGCCTGAAGTGCATAGGATGCGGGCGTAGAGTCCTACTACCTCGTAGCGAGGTGGAAAAGCGCATTAAGATGATCGTGCGCCGCGGCGCTGATATACCAACGAATGTGAGTGACCAACAACATGGCTGATGTGCGACGCGCGCCAGATTCACCTGAATTTCAACAGGAGAACGCCACACACGGTGGCGATCGTGCGCGACTCGACTCAGGCCCACTTGGTCCTGTTGAGCCGCCGCGACCTGTGAGCCCGAGCGCGCCCGTTAACGCGCGCGGATTTTCAACCCTTCTGAAGAATAAGCTCTTCCTGCGGTTGTGGATGGCGCAACTCATCTCGCAGACCATCATGAACGCCGCCAACTACGCGATGATCGTGCTGGTGACGAAGGAGAGTTCGTCTGCGCTGGCCACGAGCGGCGCGATCGTCGCGTTTAGCTTGCCCGCGTTGCTGTTTGGCGCCCCTGCAGGCGCGTTGGTCGATCGATTCGATCGACGACTTGTCTTGTGGGTGAGCAATGTGCTGCGCGCTGTGGCGACGGTCGTGTTCATCTTTGCGCTGATCTTCGCGAAGGGTACGGTGTGGCCTGTCTACGCGTTGACATTCTTCATCGCGATGGTTGGGCAGTTCTTCACCCCCGCCGAAGGCGCCGCGATTCCACGCCTGGTGCATCGTCAGGAATTGATGAACGCGCTGGCGCTCTTCAACATCACCTTTACGCTCGCGCAAGCTGCTGGACTCATCGTCATCGGGCCGATTGCGTTGTTGCTCATCCCTACCTTCAGGCTGGGCGGCGGCGTGACGATCTCGCCAATCATCAGCCTCTTCGTCATTATCACGTTGCTCTATCTTGTCTGCGCGGCGCTTATCATCTCGATTCCGCACGCGACCTTGCGTACGCCTGAAGCCAGCGTGGTGATGCAGAACGGTCAGCGTCGGCGATCTGACGACACGCGACTCGCCGGACTCTGGAAGGATATCGTGGAATCGGCGAAGGTGATTCGCGCCGATGTTGCGCTGCACATCTCTGTTTGGCAGTTGACCATCGCGGGCCTGGTGATTTCGGTGGTGGCGATGATCGCGCCACGCTTCGTGCAGATCTACTTCCATAAGCCTGCCGAGCTTGCCGCGCTCGTCTTTATTCCCGCAGGCATCGGCCTGGTCGTCGGCTCAGCCGCCACGCCGAATATCGCGCGGAGGCTGAAGTACGCTCGCACGATCACCGCTGGTATCATCTTTCTATCAGGCAGTATTGCGCTGCTCGTGATAGGATATGTGACTGCTCCGTATATCTTTGGGAGGGAGTGGTGGAACGCATGGCCGTATCTGATCGCCATGCTCACCTGGACCTTCCTGATCGGTATCGGATTAGATCTCGTCAACGTGCCTGCACAGACGATGCTGCAGGAGCGTTCACCGGATTGGGTTAAAGGGCGCGTGCTGGCGGTACAAATCATGCTGTTGAATGCAATTACCGTGGTCTTCGTCCCCGCGATTGGGTGGATCGCTGACCACATGGGCCTCACGACGGCGTTGCTGGTCGTCGCCAGCATCATCGCCATCGCGGGCATGTTCACTGTCTATCTTGGCAAGCGCGCGGGCATCGCCAACACAGACCTTGTCGACGGACGGCGCGCGACGCCGGAGGGCAACGCATGAGTCGCCCCATGCGTCAATTGACGCGCGAGCCGGAGCGCATCCTGGTAACTGCGCTCTGCCCAATCGGAGATACGCTCTTTCTGACACCTGCGCTGGCGCGCTTGCGCCGCCGCTTTCCAGCCGCGCAGGTGCGCGTTGTCGTGTCGGCCAAGAACGAAGGCATCCTGATCGATAATCCGGATGTGGATGTGCGCATCGTCTTTCCCGAGCGCGGCGAAGACCCCGAGGCGGCGCGGTTTGCGCGTGGCGTGCGGCGACTCAGCCAGGAAAAGCCTGACCTGATCGTGAACTTCTCCGCCGCCGGGGCCATCGTGACGACGCTGGCGGGGCTGCGTGCGCCACGCCTCGGCCTCGATATGCCGCCCATGTGGGGACTTGTCGGCGCGCGCAGTGAAACCTATCGCAGTCGGCATGCTGTTGACCACTACTTCAAGGCGATCGAGCCGCTCGTACCCGCGCCCGCGACGCCAGAATCACGCGCCCCGCGCTTCTATCTTACCAACGACGCCCGACGCACCGCGCGTGAACTGCTGGTGACGGGGGGCGCGAAACCAAGCGATGTCATCGTGACGATGCACGTCGGTGGCGATGGGTTCGACGGTCGCAAGCGCTGGGCGCCTGAGCGGTTCGCGCGTGTGGCGAATTATCTGGTCGAGCGGTACGGCGCGCATATCGTGCTCGTCGGCGGCAGCGCGGATCTTCCGATGTCGAATGCGACGGCGGCCCTGATTCGTGGCGATGTGCGCTCGCTCGTTGGTAAGACCACGCTCAAAGTGACCGCTGGTGTCATCGAAGCCTCTACCCTCTTCATCGGCAACGACTCCAGCCCGCTGCACATCGCGGCGGCGGTTGGCGCACCCTCGATTGGCATCTATGGCCCGTCGGACTGGCGCGAGTTCCACCCCGTCGGGCGGTCGGGCTACCGCAGCCGTGTGTTGCATGCTGATCTCCCCTGCGCGCCGTGCTTCCGCTTCGTGGGGAACAAGCCGCTGTGGCAGGTCAATACCTGCTATAGCTACGCCTGCCTGAAGTCCATTGATGCGCGGCAGGTGATGGATGCGGCGGCGGAATTGCTTGGCTCAGCGGTGGTGGCCAAGGATCGTGAGCCAGCGACTGCGCCCGAGATCAGGTGAAGCGCCCGCGCATGGGACGCCCCAGTTATACGCCAGCCAAGAAAGAAGAGACATGGAAGTGAATGCCGCTTGGCGCCGAACCCCGCAGGCCTTGGCGCTCACCTGTGCGCTGACAATGGGGCTCTCCCTGACACTGGCGGCATGCGACTCAACGACGAGTGTGAAGACGACAGCGCAAGTAACCTCCACTGCGCTCATCGCCACGCCAACCACTGGAGCCGCTGGTCCGACTGCTACCCCGCTTCCTGGCTCAGGCAATCTCGTCGGCGCCACCGACATCTGCACAGTGGCTGTCAGTGTCTCCACCCAACTGCCCGCCGATATTCCACCCTACAACGCGCAATTGCGGCTCGCGCAGTCGAACAACGGGAATAGCGAATTTGGCTATTGCGTCAGCGCCAATGTGGATACCATCGCGTCCTTCTATGCGGCGCAACTGCCCGGCAAAGGCTGGCAGAGCATTCAGAGCTTCCACAACAATGCCACCCGCAATCTCATCGCGACACGCGGCGCCGAGAATCTGACCATCGCTGTCTCGCCCGATGCCTTGCAGCCTGGAAATGCCGACTTGCTCATCATCGTGCAGGGAGAGTGAGCGGCGGCTCAGTCAGCGATTGTGGCGGGCTCGGCGGCAGATTCGGCGAATATATCTGGCTCCGAGCCCGCCTTGGTCGCGTCACGGCGCAGGAAGAGCAGCAGCAGCGCGGCGATGATGATGAAGTTACTACCTTGCGCATTGAGCGTCGGGATGATGCCAACGCGCGGCGCTAGCACGGCGGCCAGACCCGTGCCCAGCGCAAGGAAGAGGGCAGTGCAGGCG
>DASVZC010000009.1:0-14576 GCA_036391835.1 Ktedonobacterales bacterium
GGCGATGACACGCTCCTCGATCGCATGGCTGATAATATTCATGATGGACGATTGCGTGAAGAAGTGCGCGTCCTGCGCCAGTGGCGCTCCGCGCTCCCGGGTCTCTTGCGCGGAGGCGGTGAGACGCTGACTATCCCACTGAGGTACGCGAGTAGCCGCCTGGCGAATGATGGCGCTCAACTGCTCGGCGGGCGACAACGCTGCTGTGGGAGACTGGCCATCTGGCGCCGACTGCGGCGAGTTGAGCCCATACGTTGGCGCTTCAGATTGCCAGCGCAAGAGGTTGAGCGTAAAGGCTTCGCGCTCCGCGCGCTGGTCAGCTGCGTTGGTGTCCGAGAGGGGCGCATGGTCGGGAAACTCGCGTGGAGTGCTCATGATGGTCCTTGCTCTGTCTACCTTGCTCTGTCTTTGGGGCGCCGGGGCTGTCGTGTGAGACGCACGTTGAAGGGTTCAACTGGGCCTCAATGATCACAGTCGCTCGGAGCGCGCCCCTCCAAGAACGCACCGCCGCTAGCCGTTTGCGAGTGGCTGAGGGAGTCGAATGGATGACGCAACATCCCCCGAAGGAACAAGTAGCAGGAGTTTGAGAGCCAGCGCCGAAAGTTCGCTTCCCGTAGGAGGAATGTGCCATGCCTGGCCAGGCGCCAGCCGCCCGGCGGCGAGTGGCGCAGACGACCGCAAACATGAGTCATCCCGCCATGAGTCATCCCTCAAAATTCGGGATGACTCATGGCGTGCGTCCGGACTTATCGCGTCGGCTCATCGCCCAGGGCGCGCAGTTTGGCATCCACGGAGGCTTTTCCGGCGTTCTGCAGCGTGACATCCTCGATGGGCGCGTTGATGAGCCCGGCGCGCACATCGCGAAAGACGCGCTCCAGGCGCTTCCCGCGCTGCAAGCCTTGGCCGCCCGCGATGCGTAGCGCGATATCCGTGATCTTCACCGCATTGTTGGTCGTGATGACCTTGACGAGCGGAGCCTCCTGACGCAGCGACGGGCGCGCGTCTGGCGTGGTCACCCAGTCGTCCGCCAATCCCAGCATCAGGCGGTGCGAGGACAGCAGCAACGTCTCGATCTCACCTAGCCGCATGCGAACGTTGGGGAGTTCGCCGAGTGGCTTGCCAAGCGCGCTTGGCTTCCGTGTCGCGGCGAAATGCACGATATCGTCGCGCACAGCCTGGGCCGCGCCTGTATAGACAGCGGACAGCGTGAGCGCGCCCCACGGCAATCCCAGCGCGCTGCGTGGATCAGGCTGGCCCGCCTCGCGCAGATTCAGCAGCGCATCGTCGGGCAGAATCGCGTCATCGAGCACGAGATCGTGGCTTCCACTCGCCCGCAACGCCAGCCCGTTCCACGTTTCCTCCACGCGCACGCCCGGAGCATCGCACGGCGTCAGAAAGTCGCCGAGACGTTTCGGCTGTCCCTCCTCCTCGACGGTCGCCAGCACGATGAAATAGCGCAGCCCAGGCGCTCCGGTCGTGTAGGTCTTGCGCCCGGTGAGCCTCCAACGTCCGTCGGGGTCGCGCCGCGCGGTCGTCGCGGGAAGCCCACCATAGCTGGGACTACCCATCTCCGGCTCAGCCTGCGCCGCATTGAGCATGACGCCATCGCGCGCGACCTCGCGAAAGAGGTCTGGTGTGCGGTCGGGCCAGAGGTTCCCTTCCGCCAGCTGGCCGAGATTACTCAGGCTCATCCCTAGCGCTAACGCCGTCGAGGTATCCCCCCACGCGATACGCTCCAGCGTCAGCGCATATTCGAGTTCGTTTGCGCCCAGGCCGCCATACGCTTCGGGAACCGTCAGGGCGAGCAGTCCGGCTGCGCGCAGGTCTTCGAAATTCTCAGTGGGGAATGAACCATCAGCGTCATGCTGGGCTGCGCGCTCAGCGAATCGCAGGGCAAGTGGCTCGGCCAGCGCCAGGAACCGTCGCTGTCGTTCAGTGGAGGGATATTTCACGAAATCTACTCTCTAGATATATACAAGTCCGTCCAGCGCGCAACGACACGTCCTAGCTGTAGGACTGATCGCTGCGAGTCGTCATTACCTGATGGCGCGCAAAGCTATAGCTCACGAACGCCGCTGTGGCCCGGCTCTCTGCGCGCGGCGGCGGCGATTGCGGCACGATATTCGTGCGCATAGTCGAGGTAATGCGCCACGCCCTCACGCATGCGCTCGCGTTCGACATCATTGACCGCGCGAACGGGCTTGGCAGGCGAACCCATCGCAAGTTGTCCATCTGGCGTCACTTTGCCTTCGGGGAGCAGCGCACCCGCGGCGACGATGCAGCCAGCGCCCACATTCGCGCGATTGAGCAGCGTCGCGCCCATGCCGATCAACGAGCCATCGCCGACGATAGCCCCGTGCACGATGGCGGCATGCCCCACAGAGCAGTCGTCGCCGATGATCGTGGGCATTCCCTCATCGGTGTGGATGACGGTGTTGTCCTGCACATTCGTACGCGCGCCAATCTTCACCAGTTCGGTATCGCCTCGGATGACGACCCCGAACCAGATGCTTGCTTCCTCGCCAATCTCCACATCGCCAACGATCACCGCGTTCGGCGCGATGAAGGCGCTGCGAGCTACACGCGGCCAGACACCGCGATATGGCAGAATGTGCATGTTCCATCGCCTCCCGTGTGAAACCTGACGTCAGCCGAGCCGCCACTCGTCCCAGAGCATGCGAATGATGCGCCCAATGCCCATGCGCGCCGCTGGAATATCGCTTTGCTCGGCAGTGAGAATGCAATACATCGCGACGCCACCCGGACCGGAGAGAATGCCCATCTCATGCGCCACGCCTTCGAGGGCGCCGTCCTTGTGGGCGAGGGTCGCCGTCTCAGGCAGCCACCCTTCTCTCAGCTCGCTGAATGATTGCTGTGCGCTCAATATCTCGCGCAGGCGACGTCCACCAGGCAGCGCATTGCCGCGAATCAGACTCAGCAGGCTCAGCATGTCGCCCGCCGAAGTGAGATTTTCACGCCGTGCGGCCCGCGCCTCCGCATCCATAAAATGGCGCGCAAGCCGGGTATGCTTAAGATTCAGACGCTGCATCGTCTCATTGACTTCGCCCATCCCGACGAGGTCGAGGATGACATTCGAGGCGGTATTGTCGCTGACGATTAGCATCAACGTACAGAGTTCGCCCAGCGTGAGACTTGTCGAAACGTCCAGATAGTCGAGCACTCCGCCTCCGCCGACACGCCGCTCCTGGGAGGTGTCGTGCCGTTCGCGCAGATCGAACTGCCCCAGGTCCGCGCGTCGCATCAGTTCGACGGCGATAGACACCTTGGCGAGACTCGCGGCGGGAAAGACGTCATCCGGTCGGATGCTCACCGCTGGGGCGCCGGGCATGGATGGTAGAGGGCCGAAGCGCTGCGCCGCCACGGCAGTGCGCCCACCGAGCATATCGAGCAGCGCGGCTATGCGTGTGGTCAAATCATCTTCTTGCTGTGGCATTTCGCTGGTCATTCGTCGCTGCCCTGCTCAGGAAATACGCGCCGCGCGCCAGCATACATTCCGGCGAGACGTCCACCATGCTCGTCCTGGGTGGGATCGAGCGAGTTAATCATCACCCGTTCACCGGAGCTACTGGCATGGAGCAGTGTCATGTTGTCGAGCGCGATGCCAACGTGCGTCACGCTGCCACCTTCCGCAAAGTACAGCAGATCACCCAGGCGGACACTCGCGCGATCTACAATCCACGGGATGCTCTCGTATTGCTGGTCGGCATCGCGTGGGATGATTCCACCCGCGAGACGACAGGCCAGTTGCGACAATCCACTGCAATCAATGCCTACCTCGGTCACTCCGCCCCAGAGGTACGGCGTATCGATCAGGCGCTTCGCGAAGTCAACCGCCGCCTGGGCGCCACGCTTTGGGAAAGGGTCGGTAGTTCGGTGAATCTCGACCGCATCGGAGGCCAGCCACGCCGCGCGCCCGCCGGGGAGCGCTACCCGAACGCGTCCCGTCTGCTCTCGCTGCCCTGCCGTGATGGGAAGCGCGCTCGATGCATACACGTCGCCAACAGAGTCGCTGCCCCGCGATGAGGCGTAGAGCGACGCGCGAGGGGCTATGATGACTGCCACGCGCTCACTCCGACGCGGAGGCGCGGCAAGCTGATCGCCGTGAATCCAGCCCTCATAGTCTGGCAGACGCACGCGCATCCACCCGTTGACGGGTCCCTCCAGTGCGAGCGCAGAGACGCCCAACAACGCCTGCGTCACCTGCTCGGATGCGCTGTCGGGTTCGCGACGCACGTCAGCGACTCCTGCGCTCACGGCGAGCGAGCGACGCACGCGGCTACCTGTCGTTCGAGTCCTTGGGGTGGCAGTGGACGCGATGGACACGAAGCATTCTCCTGGGTGTGCAGTGGAGCAGTCAATGGTACAGATCGGCGCGCAAGATGGGACCTGCCGCGCCGCCATTCCAGAGTATCACACCCAGCGAGAGGCCAGAACAACAGAGGAGCCGCGACCCATCACGGGTGCGGCTCCACATCTGCGGAACATTGGAGGCGACGACCGGATTCGAACCGGTGATCAGGGTTTTGCAGACCCTTGCCTTGCCACTTGGCCACGTCGCCAGATTGTTCGCTTGCGGCCCTGCTTCAATTCAGGGTTACCGCCAAGCGAATCGCGTATCTCAACGATACACGTTTGCGAGACCCATGCCTGCCAACGTCACTCTGTTGCCCGTAGAGTGGTGGTGAGAGGCACGGGTCTACTCCGCTATTCTATCATGGAGTCACAACATTTGTCACCTATCGCTTCCTTGCCGATACGCACTCAGACAGCGCACAGATATCCCATGAGCAGTCGATATTGCGCACAGCATGCGGAGAGCTTCCCTGCTCCACCTCACTCCTTCGACGTTCATCCGTCGTACACCCCATGTCGACACACTACTAGGTTGTCACACGAGTGTGGCGTGCGGTGGGTCCTCGCTGCCTGATGCGGTACATCCCGATGGCCATGCCAATGGCGCTCATCACCACCGCCGTCGCAACGATGGACAGCGCAAACGAAACAGTAAAGACTCCTGGCGCGCTTCCTGCGAACATACTCCGCATGAGCGCGGCGACTGGCACATATACAACCAGCACGGTGATGAGGCCCCACCAGGAGCGCAGCAACCAACCGGCCACCAAGCACGTCGTAGCAAACACGATGGCAAACGGAATGACAAGGGTATCCAGTCCTGAGCCGAAGGGAACGAACACCCCTGCGAGGTACGCGCCCACAATTACCAGACCGATAGCTGCTGCCCACCTGCCAGCATGCGCCGCAAGTCTGCTGCGTGGCGGCGTGATCGGTGGCGACGCCTCAGCGGGTGACTCAGACTGACCGGGAGACGTTTGTACATCTGTGTCTTTGTGGAGATCAGCGGTCATGTTAGCGCCTCATTTCTCCTCAGGGCCGCGCACGCTGATGCGGACGGCCCACTTCACTCACACTGGGCATACGTCCTCTAGGTCACACGCAGGTAACACTTGAGCGCTTGCGCGGCTCAGAATTGTCACGAATTCGTCCCCGCAACACAGCAGCGCAGCGCGACCCCAGCAGCCGAGTAACCCCGACTATCACGCGCTCTCTGTCGCAATTCGCCAACAGGCAGGGTTGGCAGCTCTACAGTAGGACAGACTAAACTAGTATTCATAAAAGCTACTGTGCGTCGATTGATAGTGACTAGTGCGCTGCGTAGAATGCCAAGGAAAGGTAGCTGCTAGTTTATGAGGAGTGCGTTGATGACCTCCACGAAGCTGATGCTCTTAGGTATTCTCCTGTCGTTGATGGGGTTGGCGGTGAACTCTGTAGTAGCGCAATATGCAGCCTTTCGCGTCTTGGATACCGACGCCCTAAACGTCCTTGACAATGCTGCCATTGCGCGATTCCTGGCAGGGTTCATTGTTGGGTTGATTGGCTTTTTCAGGCGCTAGACATCAAGTACCCTGGAACCTAGTCAGTTATTCACCATTCGCAAGCTACTGGACGGCAAACGGATTCACATGCCGCATACGCAGGGCACCAACCTGACATTCAAGCAAACGTCGAAGGCAGAGCGAACCAGTGTCGCCGCACAGTGAATTGAGATGGCACGATGGACGCTGCTCTGAGTTGCGCGGCGCGCTGGACGCGGGAAGACAGGCGAGGAGAAGTGAGGAGAGGAGGGACACTGTGGACCTGACCAACGACAGCTACACCATCGTGTTTCACATCACGCGCACTGATGGCGCCGAAACGACTGAACGCTACTACCGTGATAAGCGCAATGCGAACGACAAGAAGCCCTGGGTCAAGGTCAGCACGCGTGGGAATGAGTTTCGCGCGACAGCAGAGCAAGTCCTGAACCACCTGCTCCCTGCCCTGGCTGGCATCCACTACAATCTCCGCGTTGAGGTCGAGCATCACCCAAAGCAGTGAATCATGGTGTCCCCCGATGGTCTTCGTTACGCATGCGCCAGCGTGTCTTCGCGCCCTAAGGCTGCTGTGGGTAGTCGCCAGACCTGGCCCGTCACAGACGAAAGCTAGCGGGCATACGCGCGGGCGTGCCACTCAGGGCCATGCGAGACTACTTTGCCTTCTAGCACCTCGTCCTTGCACCGTCCTTGCACCGTCCCTGCGTCGCATCTGCACCCATGTTCTGAACTAGCTTATCTACCAGCTTCCGGCACTCGCCTTTTCGTGCCAATGTACACATCGCGATAGCACTGCGTTAACATTTTCATTGGCGCCATCTGTGCGTTTACCTCGAACTCAGCCAGTCCATAGTAGGAGGGCATAGATGCGCTCCGTTGTGACTGACCCACACGCGGTAAGACGCCGCAAGAAGGACCTCACTTATGATGACCCTGCGCTTTGGAGAGCGAATCGTACGCAAAGTCGCGTTGGTGGGCATGATGCTCGCCTGCGCTAGTCTGCTCGCCGTCAGTCTGGCGGTCGCGGCGGCGCCCAGCGCGCATGCTGCTGCTACGACGAGCGTCTCCAATCCCTTCAAGAACATCCCTGTCCACGGGGCGGGCGCAAATGGCAGCCGCTTTGCCGGTATGCTCGATGTGACCAATTTCTCGACCAACGGCAGCCAGTTGTTCGCAAACGGCACGCTGAGCGGCACGGTCTATCAGGGGAGTCAAGCTGTTGGCACGGTAAGTCAGGCCGCCTCGTTCCCCGTGACGCGCGTGGACAATCGGGTGCTGCCGCAGAACGCCAGCTCGAGTACGGTGTTGCCAGCGATTGACCCGTCCTGCAACATCTTGAGCCTGAGCCTCGGCGCCATCAATCTGAACCTGCTCGGCTTGGTCGTGACCACCAACCAGATTAACCTCGACATCACCGCGCAGTCCGGCGCAGGGAATCTGCTCGGCAACCTGCTGTGTGATGTGGCGAATCTGCTGAACAATGGTGGCACGCTTAGCACGTTGCTGGCGAATCTGACCACTACGCTCAACCAGATTCTGGCGCAGCTCGGTTTGTAGCCGTCTGTAAGTAGAGGAGGGCAGACATGGGCAAAGCCGCGTGCGTTCGCAACCAGCGTGCGCTCTCCTGACGTGAATGTGTCTTGACGTGAATGTGTCTTGACGTGCGCTGGAGCGCCGTGGAGCGTGTCGGGTGTAACCGCGACACTACTACCCGAGTTCCAGCGTGCGTTTTCATTTATGGCCGTGGTACGGTGGGCGATGACCAGACTGAAGTGCAACATTACATTCATCGCCACGTTCACGCAACGCTACTTCTCTTGGTAAGCGTCTCCTCATCTACTGCGCGGGAACGCTGACTGTGAAGTCGTTGTAGACCACCTGCATATTGCCTGATGTGTTGATCAGGCCCGCGCTGCCAGCGGCGAACGTCGTGTCAGTCGCCTCGCCAACCTGCGCGCCGTTGATGAAGAAGACGAAGTGGCTTCCGGTCGCGCTCACCGAGATCGTATTACTGACGTTGTAGCCAGCAGTGATCTGGCTTGCAGTGGTTGGCGCGACGATGGCAGCGCTATTCCCGTTCTGGATGGTCGTGAAGGTCCACTGCTTATTCTGGTCGATGCCATAGAAATAGAAGTGGTTGCTGTCGGGGCCGCGGAACACGAGCCCATAGAACTGGTCTGCTGGGCCACTCAGTTGACGCATGCGCACCGAATACGTCCCGTCGCTAGTGGACTTCACCGGAGCGAACGAAATCCAGTTGCCGTTGAGTTCATAGCCGCCATTGCTGAAGTAGGAGCGGGACGACCGTGGCCAGGACGCAGCGGCTGATTGCAGCGAGTTCTGATATTTGACCGTCAACTGGGGCGTCGCTGTCGCGGTAGGCGTCCGATGTGGCGTCGCCGTAGCGGCTGCGTGGCCGCTATGCGATCCCAGCCCAGAGGTGTTGTTCGTCGTCTTCTGGCCACCGTGCGAGAGCACAACAATCAGGAGGGTAATGAGCGCCAGCGCGCCCAGGCCCATGCCCGCACGCGCTTGTGGCCGCGCGAGCAGAGCGCCGATATTCCCCGAAGGACGCGCCGGGCTGCTCGCGATGGTCGCGTTCGCGTCATTCGACCGTGTCCAGCCTGCCTGCGCCGCACCGCTTCTGGCGGCCTGGGCCACCCGCGCAATGAGCGATGGCGATGAATCGACCGGTGTCGACGCAACCGTCGCGGCATCCGACGACGCCTCGACAGCCACCGGCATCGAAACAGGTTGAATAGGAGTAGGCGCCCCAGTTGGGGTCGCACTGACATTGGCGGGCGCATTACTGGAGTTCACAGGGGTTGGAGCCACCGGCATATTTGACCGGCGCGACGTGATGACCGTTCGCAACTCCGTGTCACCCAGAGCGCCGTCCAGCGCGTCCGCCAGTTCCAGTCCACCGGCGTATCGATCCTCGGGATGTTTCGCCAGACAGCGGAGGATGACTTCCTCCAGCGCAGGCGGCAAGTCGGGCTGCACGGTTCGTGGCGGTTCCGGGGGCATCGAAATGTGCTTGAACACTGCCTCACTCAGCGATTTGACGCGGAAAGGTGGCGCGCCAGTCGCGACCTCATACAACACCACACCAAGCGAATAGAGATCGCTGCGGCCATCCAGATCGCCGCCCTGGCATTGCTCAGGCGACATATACGTCGGCGTGCCCATGACCATTCCCGTGACGGTCAGTTCACCGGCTTCATCCAGCAGCCGCGCCAGACCGAAGTCGCTGATCTTGAGGAGGTAGCTCTCGGTAGACTCGCTTCTCCTCTCCGGCGTGGCGAGGTTGAGCCGCTGGAGCAGAAGATTGTCCGGCTTGATGTCGCGATGCACCATGCCGTGCGCGTGCGCGTAGGCCAGGCCTTCAGCTGCCTGCCGCACCAGGTCAACGCCAAGGCCAAGCGTCCAGCCAGCGCCCTGTGCTCGTTGCTGAAGGAGTGTGCGCAGGGAGCCATCGGGCACAAGTTCCATCACGAGGTAGGAGAAACCATCCTGCTCGCCAAAGTCGAACACTTCGACGATATTGGGATGAGAGAGCGCTGCCGCAGCTCGCGCCTCGCGGAGGAATCGCGCCTGGAACGTTGCATCCGCCGCCTGATTGGGGTGCAGCACTTTGATCGCAGCCGGACGACCGAGACGCGTGTGCATCGCGCGATAAACATCGCCCATGCCGCCAGCGCCGAGTCGCGCTTCGATGCGGTAGGCGCCCAACGTATGGCCCACGAGATCCGCCATGCCACACCTCCAACCATGATCTGATCCGGATGATCGTCTACCAGGCGAATTCAGCATCCAACAGGAGTCTTTGAGCGTAGCGAGTACATCGTCTGAGAGCGCTAAAGCATTGAGGAGTCACAAGCCGCCACTGGGAGAACGCATGTACACCACGTCAATCCACCACACAACATCAACGCTGCTACCGAGATGGCGTTACTGCGGCGCGGTCTTCAAGGAGGTCGAAGGAAAGACCCTTACGTATAGTGCGGCGCGCCACCAGCAACAGTATACGCAAGGGTCAGGCGCAAACGCAAAGACATAATATTCGTTAGCATATTCACAACTGGCAGACTACACTTATAGAGAGCGCGTTCATGGCAAGCAAGGCATGATCGCGGCAAGCGCTTCCGTATGTTGGTGTTGAGGTTGTAGGATGGGGGATGCGCATGACCTCCGAGTTGATTCCGGCGCCGCTGTCTCTCCACTTTATCTCCGGCCCATTAACGGGGCGGTCGTTCCTCATCGAAAAATCGAGCGTGACCCTCGGGCGTGACCTTGCCAACGACATCGTCATCAAAGCTGATCTACAGGTATCCCGCCAGCATGCGCGCCTGCTGTGGACTGATGGCGCATGGATCATCGAGAATCGTTCACACGGCAATACGGTGCGGGTGAATGATGAAGAGGTCCAGCGCGGAAACCTGACGAATGGCTCCGCAGTCACGCTGGGTGATACAACGTGTTTCACCGTAACCTCGCTCGACACGATCATCGCGAATATGCCATCAAACATTCATCCAGAGGTTGAGAGTACTCCTCTCCCATCCTCGGGCACTCAGCGACGGGCCGCCGATATCACGGCGCCTCCCACGCCACCGTCGTCCGTGCCATTGGGCGAGGCGGCGAGACGAACTGAAGCTACGCAGGTCGCCTCGCTCACAGAGCTAGGTGTGCCGTCGCTCGAAATCACCAGCAACACACACGCCGCGCGGCAAAAGTATCCGCTCACCCGCAGCGCCACCTCAATCGGACGCGATCAATCCAACGATCTCGTCATAGACGATCGCATCGTCTCAGGCCAGCATCTGCAGATCGTCCGCGAGGGGAAGAATTATGCGCTGATTCATCCCCATCCCAGTCGACCGCGAACGCTCAATGGACTGTACTACCAGGGGCGCAAAATTCGCGGCGATCAGCCATTCAAGAAGACTCTCGCGAACGGCGACATTTTTCGCATCGGCGACGAAGACGGCACACTCGTCACGCTCACGTTCCACGATGGAAGCGCCGTAGCAAGCGCAGGCGCGCCTCCCCTGAAGCCTATCACGCTTGGCGCGGACGAACTCACGCTCGGACGAGAGCCAGACAATTCGATTGTCCTGACGCATCCCCAAATCTCTGGGCGCCACGCCAAACTCACACGCGAGGACGACAGCTATCGCATCGCCGACCTCAACAGCACAAACCATGTGTATGTCAACGGTGAACCCGTCACCAGCCAACTTCTGGCGATTGGCGACGAGATACGCCTGGGTCCCTATCGCCTGATCTACGAGGGCGCGCACTTGCGCCAGTTTGACGAAAGTAACTTCATCCGTATCGACGCGGTTGGCCTGCAAAAACACAGCGCCGCTGGAGTAACGCTGCTCGATGACATTTCGCTGTCGATCCCACCGAATAGCTTCGTGGCGCTCGTCGGTGGCTCGGGCGCGGGGAAGTCTACTTTGCTGGACGCGCTGAATGGCCAGCGACCCGCGCAAGAGGGCAAGGTGCTCTACAACGGGCAAGACTATTACCGAAATATTGCGCTCTTCAGCGGACAGGTCGGCTACGTGCCACAAGACGACATTGTCCACCGTGACCTGACAGTCGAGCGCGCGCTCTACTACGCCGCCAAGCTCCGGCTGCCCAGCGACTTCACCGAAGCGCAGATCGAGCAACGAATCGTCGAAGTGCTGGAGGAAGTGGAACTCAGCCATCGCCGGTCTCTGATGGTCAGGGATCTCTCTGGCGGCCAGCGCAAACGGGTATCGATCGCGCTCGAACTGCTCGCTAATCCAAGCGTCTTCTTCCTCGATGAGCCGACTTCGGGTCTCGACCCCGGACTCGACCGCAAAATGATGTTTCTGTTGCGCAGGCTGGCGGACAGGGGACATACCATTGTCCTCGTGACGCATGCCACAAACAACATCAACTCCTGCGACTATGTCTGCTTTCTGGCGCAAGGCGGTCGCCTCACATTCTTTGGCCCTCCCGAGGAGACGAAGATCTACTTCGACAAAACAGACTTCGCCGAGATCTACACCAGCCTGGAGGCATCTGAGGATGCTCCCACGATTCCGGAGCAGGCGAAGTCGCGATTCCTGTCGTCTCCGGACTACGAGCGCTACGTGTCGACTCCGTTGCATGCGACTCCCCGTGCCATGGCGAAAAGGGATACGCTCGCAGTGACTCGACCGCAAGGCGCACAGCGACTGCTGAAGCACATTGTGCGCGGCTGGTCGCAATTTACGCTTCTCTCTCGACGCTACGCCGAACTGCTACGAAACGACTCAATCAACTTGCTGATCCTGCTCTTGCAAGCGCCAATCGTTGCCCTCATGCTGGTTGTCATGGTCCGAGTTGAGTCTGGGGCGGGCATCTTTGACGCTAATACGCTCACCCAGTGCCGCACACAGATCATCACGCCGACAGGGGTTCTGGCGCTTCCCGAGGCGCAGCATGCGCTTGTGACCCACTGTCAGAATGCGCTCAATTTCCTACTCCATACTCCCTCTGGCCAGGCCTACGCGCAGCAACATGGCGGCGCGCATCAAGCGCTGCAAGCGTTCCTCGTTCGGGGGGCTGGCGCGGATGCGCAGACCGTGCTCTTCATCATGGCGTTCGCCACGATTCTCTTCGGCTGCATCAACGGCGCTCGTGAGATCGTCAAAGAGGCGCCGATCTATCGCCGCGAGCGAGCGGTAAACTTGGGCATTGCGCCCTATATGTTCTCGAAGGTCGCCGTCCTGGGCGTGCTCTGCCTGGTCCAGAGCGCAGCGTTTGTGCTCATCACACAAATCGGGGAGCCATTCCAGCAAGGAGTATTCACCGCGCCAACGCTGGAGGTCTACATCACGCTGTGTCTCACATCGCTCGCTGGGCTCATGACCGGATTAGTCGTTTCCGCTATCGCGCCAAATACCGACCGAGCCATCAGCTTCGTGCCCATTGTCTTGCTCCCGCAGGTCATCGTCTCCGGCGCCATCATTCCGCTCAAGGATTGGGTGACGCAGATCGTCGCCAGCGTCTTCCCGTCGCGCTGGGCGATGGCAGCGCTAGGCACAATCGTTGGCCTCCACGCGGAAACAGTGGGTGGTGATCGGCTCTTTGGAACTGACAACACCTACCACGGCGACCTGTACTCGATCTACACGCAAGCCGACGCGCTCAGACGACTCGCCCTTTCGTGGGCTGCGCTCGCTCTCATTGCCACGCTGATGATGGTCATGATCGCGGTCTTCCTCAAGCGCAAAGATGTCCATTCGTAAGCTCACGGTCCATCCAATGAGTGAAGTAGCGCAAGGAGAGCGCACAGACTTGCCACCAACTGGTACTATAGTCAAGCGAGAAAAACCGATACGTGCACAAGAGTCACTGACTTGGCGCCAAAGTCGCTAGCAGCCTGACGCGAGCGCCTCCTCATGGCAGGCATCCACAACACATGTGCTATCTTAACCTCGGCCATTCGATGCCCAATCTAACAGGCGTCTGTAACTTGGCCAATAGATGTCGCAATGTGACGAAATTGGCGTCCCTACAGTCTTGTATTCCAAAGCACGTTGCATGTGCATGCGCGCGATGGTTCGTCCGCGCTCTGCCAAACAAGGAGATGACGCACGCGTGAGTATTGATAGGACTTCACGAGACCATGCGCACGAGCAGAGCGCGGACACAGTCAATTCAGCGGCGTCTCATGTCCCCAATAACGGTAATAGCCAACAATCCTCTGACCACGAGACGCGCTTACTTCTGCGAGCCCTCCAGGGAATGCGAGACGGTGACTTTTCCGTACGGCTGCCCGGCGATTGGGTAGGCATTGAGGGCAAAATCGCGGACACCTTCAACGAAATTGTCGCCGCGAATGAGCAGATGGCGAAGGAACTCCAACGCGTCGGCACTGTCATCGGTAAAGAAGGCAAAACTCGCGAGCGCACGAACTTCACGCAGTCCAGAGGCGCGTGGGGCGAGATGGAAGTCTCGGTGAATACCCTGGTAGATGACCTCCTGCGCCCTACCACGGAGATGACACGCGCCATCTCGGCAGTCTCACGTGGCGATCTACGCCAGACAGTGCGCCTCGATGTCGATGGCCGACCGCTTGAAGGTGAGTTCTTGCGCTCGGCGACCATCGTCAATACGATGATCCAGCAGCTTGGAGTCTTCACATCGGAAGTCACGCGCGTCGCACGCGAGGTCGGCACCGACGGCAAACTCGGCGGGCAGGCGACCGTCTCTGAAGTCAGCGGCGTTTGGAAGGATCTGACCGAGAGCGTGAACTTCATGGCGGGCAACCTGACCGAACAGGTGCGTAACATCGCCGAAGTCACGATCGCCGTCGCGAACGGCGACCTCTCGCGCAAGATCACGGTGGATGTGCGCGGCGAAATCCTCCTGCTGAAGGAAGCCATCAACACGATGGTGGATCAACTTCGCTCGTTCGCCTCGGAAGTCACTCGCGTGGCCCGCGAGGTTGGCACCGAAGGCAAGCTCGGCGGACAAGCTGTAGTCCCAGGCGTGGCGGGTACCTGGAAAGACCTGACCGATAGCGTCAACGCGATGGCAGGCAATCTGACGGCGCAGGTGCGTAACATCGCCGAGGTCACCACAGCCGTAGCGCGCGGCGACCTCTCACGCAAGATCACGGTGGATGTGAAGGGCGAGATT
>DASVZC010000010.1:0-49718 GCA_036391835.1 Ktedonobacterales bacterium
GAGGCGCCAAATCATAAACCAACTACAAGCTACCTCATAAATAGCAGGCTCGAGGAGGCGCCAATTAGACAGCCGGATTCACTGCCCCCTATACTGTCGCCGAAACCGTCAAGCGTGGCCACAGGGCTGAATGTGGAAGAGGAGCATATATGTCGCAACGACACTACGCACGGATTGCTGACCGCTATGATGCCCTGGTGACTACCGAGGCAGATATTGGCTTTTTCCTCAATGCGGCGCACCACGCCCAGGGTCCGATTTTGGAGTTGATGGCTGGAACCGGACGGGTAACACTTCCGCTGGTCGCAAGCGGAGCCGAGGTGGTGGCGGTGGATTATTCCCCCGAGATGCTCACCCACCTTCAGTCCAAACTCGCGCAGGCCCGCTTACACGCCGATGTCCGCTTGATGGACGTTCGCCATCTGGCGCTGGACCAGACCTTTTCGCTCATCTTACTGCCGTTTCATGCATTTCCAGAGATTACGGATCCGCAGGATCAACTCACCGCTTTACGCGCCATTCGAGCGCACCTGGCCCCTGGAGGGCATTTCATCTGCACCCTGCATAATCCACCCATCCGCCGGCGCACCGTCGACGGACATCTTCGGCTGGCGCGGCGCTACCAGGAAGACCTGCATAATATCTTCGTCTGGCTTGCGGAACAGGACATAGGGGACGATACCGTAGAAGTTCATGAGTTCTTTGAGCGCTACGCGGCAGATGGTCAGTTACAAGAGAAGGTCTTGTCTTCAGTCACCTTTCACCTCCTGACCAAAATCGCGTTCGAGGAGATGATTCACACCGTAGGTTTTGAAGTGGTCGACCTATTCGGTGATTATGCCCGGGCGCCGTTCGACGAACAGAGCAGTCCGTTTATGGTCTGGGTGCTGCGCGTCCTGCCCCATGCTGACCCACAGCCATAAGGATCGAGGGAACACGGTGACGGCTTGTAGCGCTTCAAGCCGCAGAACTAGCCAGAATAGGCCCCTTGCCGGTCACCGGCCGCCTGCGTATCATACGCTAGCATCGCGTCTCCCAGAGCCGTTCTGGTTGCAACTCGCGGGAAGGGACACTTCAGGCATGCCAACGGTCACCAGTCTCATCAACCTCAAGGGAGGCGTTGGCAAGACGACGCTCACCCTCTCACTCGCGCATTTTCTGGCGCTGGAGCACCACAAGCGGGTGCTGGTGATCGATCTCGACCCGCAAACCAACGCGACCGTCTGCCTCATCCCTGAAAATGACTGGAAGACGCGCGACGAGACGGGACGCACGCTGTACCAACTGTTCCTCGACGAAGTGAAGGGCGTCAAGCGCTTTAACGCCGACGACGCTATCGTTCGCAACGTCTCGAATGTGAACGGCGGCGTTGAAGGGCTCGACTTGCTGCCGTCCAGCCTGCAACTCATCAAGATTCAAGACAAGCTGACGCAGGTGACGGACTTCGAAAGCTATCAGCGTGGCCCGATCTTCGCTTTGCGCGACGCGCTCGCCCCGTTCCTACCGTATTATGACCACGTGCTGATCGACTGCCCACCCTCGCTCGGCATCGTCACGCTGAATGGGCTTGCCATCTCGGATTCGTACCTGATTCCCGTCGTTCCAGACATTCTCTCCGTGCTGGGCATTCCGCCCATCCTGGACCGCGTTTCACATTTCGCGGGCTGTGTGCGGCGCAACGTGCGAGCGCTGGGCATCGTCATCTCGAAGATGCGCTCGAATACGATTCTGCACAACGAAATGACCCGCCGCCTACGCGAAGACTTCACAGATCGGCGCTTCCCGCTCGTCTTCAATACCATCATCCCTGAATCTACGCGCATCGCCGAGGCAGCGAATGTGCTGGCGCCGATCAACACGCTGGTGCAAAAGTATGGTGCGGGCGGACCCTATGAGGAATTGAGCGCGCTGACAGAGGAGTTCCTAGGCCATGTCACACGATGAGAAGCGAGGCGCATCGGTAGCGGCGTTCCTGCGGGAGTTGGCGCAGCAGGCGGAATCTGATTCCGCATTCGCCACGCATCTGCGAACGGCGCTCACGAAGAGCGGGCTACTTGAAGCTGGCGCCGACACATCGCGTCCGCTGGCGTCTGCGAAACCTCGCGCACGCACGGCGCGCACAGAGGCTCGCACGCCCGCGAGCGCAGAGACGACGCCCGACCCCTTCGGCATCTATCGCGGTCAGGGGGAAGATGCCCTGCGCGCCACCCTCGACGCGCTCGATCTGGCTACCCTGCGCGCCATCGTACGGACACATCGGCTCGACCCGGCCCGCATCTCCGCGCGATGGTCTGCCCGCGACCGTGTTATCAATCTCATCATCGAGCAGGTGCGCGCCCGCTACAACCATGGCCGCGCGTTCGAGCGCATCTAGCAGGCCCGCTGCGCATCTATGCCACGACAGCAGTCTGCTGGGCCCGAGCGGCGAGCGCATCACGAATCGCCTGCGCGCCACGCACGACTACGTATGCCGCGAATGCAATGGTGGTGATGAAGAAGCTCACCGGATATGGCGCATAGAAGGCGATGGCGAGTCCAGCCCAGGTAATGCCAAGCGCCAGCGCGACGGAAAGCAGGATGGCGACCTCTGGTCGAGTAGTCAGCCGCTCAGCAATTGCGGCAGGCGTGACGAGCAGCGCGAAGATAAGCAGCACGCCGACGACCTGCACGGCCTCGGAAACCGCGAGCGCCAGCAGCGCCATGAAGGCGACACCCAGCCAGCGAACCGGGACGCCGCGCGCCTCCGCGACATCCTCGTCGAGCGAGGCAAACAGCAGTGGGCGATAGATCGCAGCAATGGCAAGCAGCGTAATGATGCCCGCGATTAGGGTGATTAGAACATCACGCTGGCTAATGCCGAGAATCTCGCCAAAGAGCAGCGCATACGCCTCGGTCGCATACCCGGTGTAGAGCGAGAGGAAAAGGACACCCAGCCCTAACATCCAGGCCAGCACAATGCCGATCACCACATCGCGCCCGTAGATGCGCTTGCCCAGCGCGCCCATGCCTAGCCCAGCGCCGACAGTAAAGACGAGCAGGCCAGCGACCGGGCTCGCGCCTACCACGACGGCGGCGGTTGCTCCAGCGAATCCGATATGCGAGAGCGCATGCCCGGCGAACGAAAGACTACGCAGCACCACAAAATAGCCAACGACCCCCGCAACGATAGCGACAATCGTTCCGGCAGCGAAGGCATTGCGCATGAACGCGTACTGGAAGATCTGCTGCACATCGGCAAAAAGATTCCAAGAAAACGGTGTGAGCGCTGGGCCGCCAAGTCGAGATGCGGCGAAAGCGATGGTAAGCGATGGCAGCGACAGCGCCATGAACTAGACCTCCTGGGCCACGTGGGGGTGGGCGCACTCTTCGTCGAGCCCCACGACAAAGATACGTCCCCGGCGATCACGCACCACCTCCACTGGCGCATCGTAGAGTGCGGAGAGGCGTTCAGTGGTGATGACCTCGTCGGGCGAGCCAATCGTGACGCCGCCGTGCGCGATATAGAGCACCCGGTCGAGCGAGGAGAGCAGCGGGTTGACGTCGTGCGCGACCAATACCACCGTCACGCCACGTTCTCGCGCCAGCCGTCCTATCAGTTGCGCCGTCACGCCCTGGCTACGCACATCGAGGCTGGCAAGTGGCTCATCCAGCAGCAGCAGGCGTGGAGCGCCGACGAGCGCCTGAGCCAGCAGCAGGCGTTGGCGCTCTCCGCCGGAGAGCTGGCCGACGGCGCGGTCCGCATAGGCGCTGGCCCCGACCGCTTCGATGACTTCATCCACCACCTGCGCATGCTGGCGTCGCGCGGCTCCCGGCAGGCCAACGCCCCAGCGATGACCGTCAATGCCAAGCGCCACAAGGTCGCGCCCGCGCACGCTCATACCCGCTTCAGATGTCCGGCGCTGCGGCACATAGCCGATGTATGGATTACCACGGCGAGCGGGCTCTCCGAAGATCGAAACTCGCCCAGTACTAGGCGTGACCAGACCGAGCAGGAGTCGCAGCAAGGTTGACTTGCCAGCGCCGTTGGGGCCGAGCGCGACGATGAATTCACCCTCCGCGATGCTAAGCGACGCCTCGCGCCAGATATCACGAGCGCCGAGCCGCACCGAAACGTGGTCGAGTTCGATGACGGGCTGCGCGCTGTCGTTCTCGGTGTTCATGCGGGCGTCGCTCCCTTCGAGGCGCGAATCGCTGGAAGATCGCTCGATCATTTCGTCTGCTCCAACGCTTGTTGCAGCGCCGCAAGTTGGCCAGTCTGCCAATCCTGAAAGGAGAGCGTCGGCGGCTGGATGGTCTCTGTGACACCGACCATCGGGATGCGCTGCTGCGCCGCGATGGTCTGCAGGTTCGTCGTCACGCTGGTCGCCGTCTGTTTATTGTAGACCAGCACGCTGATTTGGCGTTGCGTCAGTTGCTGCTGGAATGCCGCGACGGCGCTGACCGGCGGATCGTTTCCCTCCGACACCGCCTGCATGAATGCTGGCGGTGAGACCGGGTCGAGCCCTAGCGCGTCGGCCAGGTAGACAACGATGCTTTCTGTTGAGCCAATCTTGCGTCCTGCGAAACTGGAGCGTATCGCCGCGATACGCTCATGATAATTGGCCAGCGCAGCCTCGAAGGCCTCGCGCTGATTTCCATAGTAGGTGGCGTTTGATGGGTCGAGCGTCTTGTAGTCAGCGGTAATTTGGTCGGCCACACGCTCGACATACGCTGGATTGTACCAGAAGTGCGGATTGTCGCCGTTGTGTTTGCCGAGCACGTTGGCCACAGTGAACACCTTGCGACCACTGACGGGGTTAGCGTCCAGCATCTTCTGCGCCCAGGTATCGTAGCCAGCGCCATTGAGCACGACATAGCTCGCAGACGCAAAGGCGCGAGCATCCGTCGTGCTGCTCTCATACTCGTGAGGGTCGGCATTTGGATCGCTGACGATGCTTGTTACCGAGACATGCGAACCACCTAATTGCGCGGCGATGCTACCCCAGAAATTCTCACCCGCGACGACCTGGATGACGCCGCTTGGGCCGGTTCCGCCATTGGCCTGACAGCCAGCCATTCCCAGCGCAACGATATTCAACAGCGCCAGCCAGGCCAGCGCCGCGCGCATCGTACGCTGTGAGAGCTTCCCCAAGCGCATGCCCACACTCCCATTGAATATATGATACGATGTCTCAAAAGCGTTATAAGCATAGACTACACAGAGGCGCTATGTCAATGAGACGCCGTATCAATAGCCTGTCAGAGCCAAGGTAGAGAGGATCGCCACGGGACAGAGCATCCGTGGCAGGGAGACCCATGCGGACGTCAGAACACAACGTGGCCCGCAGCGAAGGAAAAACCGTCGAGCGCATCCTGCAACTGTTCGACGCGATGGGGTTGCGCTCCACTCGCCAGCGCCGCCTCATTGCGGATCGGCTGGCCGCGCTCGCAGCGAGCGGAGCCGACTTTACCGCGCAAGACCTCTGGCACGAACTTCAGGAGATAGACCCTCACCTGGGGCGCGCGACCGTCTATCGCGCCGTGGATGTGCTCCTGAATGAGGGATTCCTCGACCGCATCCCATTTGCGGATGGTTCACATCGCTATCGTACCTGCGGAGGCGCGCACCATCACCATGTCACCTGCGTGCAGTGCCAGCGCGTGGTCGAAGTCAATGCCTGCCTGCCTCCCGAGTTGCTAGCGACGATCTCAGCCAAAACTGATTTCGCTATCGAAGGCCACTCCCTGGAACTCTTTGGACGCTGCGCCGCGTGTCGCGCATCTGCGATCACGGCGCCCACCACGATGTAATGCGGGTTGCGCCGCCAACGTCTACGGGATGATGGTCCCCTCGGCTTGATAGCGTCAACGCTCAACGCGCATACTACAGTTGTGAATCTATAGTCTATGAGCGAACACCAGTCATTTGGGATTAGCTCGCACTGTGGGCGAAGTCACGTTGTCGCCTCTTTGACTGGGTGATACACTTCCGTTCGACTGAACTCGCGGCAGCCTCCATACGCATGGATGCGGCCCCATGCGGCGGATTTTCACACTCACTCTCGTCCGAGTCATGTGCCAAACCATCCGCAGTGGTCCGCTCAGAGCCGGGGCGCGCCAGTTGCACAGCGTGAAAGAGACGCCCTGTGATGAGTTGCCAACGGTGCGGTCAACCGCTGACCCCAAATATGCCAAACTGCCCACGGTGCGGCGCTCCGGCGATGGCTAGCGGCTGGTCACAGCCGCAGCCCCCGGCGATGATGGGCAATCCCTTTAGCCCAGCGAACCCACCGTCTACTGGACCACAAGGATACGGCGCACCCCAGCCGCCACGCTTCTCGGCAGGCTCACTCATCAGTGATAACGACTTGCCGGAATGGCTACGCGAGGGCGCCGCAGCGGGCCAACAACCATGGGGCGCGCCGCAGCAGGCTCCAGCGCCACAAATGCCCTGGCAACAATCGCAGCAGCAGATGCAGGCGCCACGGTCACAGTTCCCCGCGCCGCAGCCGATGCCGCAGCAGTGGGCTGCGCCCCAGGCGCCACAAATTCCAGCGCCACGCCCAAACGACATCGCCTCTGAGTTCACGGTGCGCCAACCTGCATTTGGCCAGCCTGCTCCAGCGGCCCCACAGTCATTTCCGCAGACGTCATTTCCGCAGACGTCATTTCCGCAGCCACGGCAGCCGAACTTCTCCCAGGCGGCGCCTGCGGCGCCGGCTTATGGGCAATCACCCGCGTTTCCGCCGCAGCAGATGCCTCCGCAGCAGTCGCCATACGGGCAACCTGCGTTCCCGCCGTCCGCGCCCTCACAGGTCAATGCCTTCCCCAGTCTCGATCAGGTGGGCATGGGCTACGGCGCCGCGCCGTTGGGAAATCCAGCAGGCCAGCCACAACTCCATCAACAACCGGCGCCAAACTGGCTCGCTGGTGGCATGGCGCAGCAGAGTGCAGGACAATTCCAGCCACGCCAGCCGATGCCATCGGGCATGCAAGCGCGCTCGCTGATTGACGATCAGCAGTTGCCGAAGTGGTTGCGTGATCAGCCTGAAGCCGCAGCGCCAGCCGCTCGCCCGAGCGCAGCAGATTGGATGGGCGCGCCCGGCGCCGGCCAGCAGGCCCCGCAAGACATGAACGCGCTCATTGCCCAGGCGCCTAACCCAGTTCCTCTGCAGCCGCAAGTTGGCGGCTATGGCGGCGTCTCCACGGAACGTGGACAGGCGCGCGAGAACGTTGGCATCTATCATAGCGGCGCCGCGAATGAACCAGCGTTGCCCGACTGGCTGCGCTCGCAAGCGGGAGCCGCATCAAGCCCAGAGGCACCTGTCGGTTCGGCTGGCGCTGCTGGTGGGTTTGCCGCATCTGACCTGATCGATCCGGCTGCGTTGCCTCAGTGGGTGACAGGCCGAGCGCCCGCGCAGCAGGTCTTTTCATCCACGCACGGCTGGAGTTCCCTCAGTTCTGATGGTGGTTCAACGTTCGGCGCCACTGAGCAGGATTACGGCGCCGGATTCGATACAGTCAATGGCAAGAGCATAGACGCCGCCATATCGGAATCGGCTGCGATGAGCGCGCAACTGCCGTGGGACGAAGCTGGCAATCCAGCGCCATGGGGTCGCGTCGACGCGCCTGACGAGATGGCGTATGACGAGCCTCCGCCCCAGCCCCGTCGCGGCGGGCAAGCCGAGGAGGGTCCATTCCCTCGTCACAACGCCAGCCGTCCGCTCGGCCAGGATGAACTGCCACCATGGTTGAAGGGCAAAGCTGGCGGCCAGGCGGCGCAATCCAATCGTGACCCCTGGGGCCAGGCGGAAGAGCAGCAAGGCTTCGACGCTGGATGGAACGGCGGCGGCCAATGGGATGAGCGTAGCGACCAGGCTGAACAGGTCTGGGACGAGCACGACGCATGGGACGACGGATCCGCATGGGATGAGCGCGGACAGGGCGGACAAGAGCAGGCGTGGGGCGCCGACAGCCGGGGCGCAGGACGGCAGATGCAAAATGGCCGCGCTCCCAGTGGTCGCCGTGAAGAACCCGCATATGCGAATGACGGCTATGGCGGCTACGATGACTATGACGCCGAATATAGCGCCAACGGCTATGATCAGAGGTATGATCAAAGATACGACGAACGTTCGTATGGTCGCCCACAAGAGCGCCCGCAAGAGCGCGGATACGCACGCGAGAGCTATGACTATCAGGAAGAGCCTGAGCCTGAGCAGCGTGGTGGCTGGTTCGGCGGTTTCATGAAGCGCGGTCGGCGGTAAATGCGCGACGCAAGTGACTCGCGACATGACAAGCGTTTGGGTGTGGCAAGCACCATAGTATAGAGCAGGGAGACAGAAAGGGTGGCTGACGCGACCCATGCGACCTCGCGCCCACAGGAGAGCGCTGTGCGCCGCGCGATGACGGTGCAATCTCTGCTGCTCGTGGATTGTGGCTCGGTCTTCACAACGGCTGCGCTGATCGGTCTGGTCGATGGCCAGCCCCGTCTGCTTGCACAGGCGCAACGCCCCACAACCAGCGCGCCACCCATCGCGGATGTCATGGTAGGCGCACGCGACGCAATTGGCGAGATCGAGCGGGTCATCGGTCGCGCCCTGATGCGTGATGGGCGACTCATCAGCCCGACCCAGCCAGACGGCGCTGGTGTCGATACGATGACGCTGGTCACGAGTATTGGTGGGCCCCTGCGCATCTTCACCACTGGCCCAGGCAGAGAGACGCTCTCCGCGCTGCTCTACCGCTCACTGGCGGGACTGTTCACACAGATCGAGCAACTGCCGCAGTTGTCGCCACCTCCGTATGATGCGCAGACACTCCAGTCAATCGCCAACGTGCGTGCGTTCGCGCCGCATGTCATCCTCGTAGTCGGATCAGCGTTCGGCGCAAGCCGCGGCCCACAATCGCTCTCCGTGGCGGCGGAAACGATCACCCGCTGGATCGAAGCGCTAAATGAGCCCAACCTCGATCCCGACAGAGAGCAGTCCGCGCGCGTCACATCGCCGCCACCGATCATCTTCACTGGCCAGCCAGACGACGGCGCACAGTTTCAGGGGATGCTCCAGGGGAGCGGACTCACCGTGCAGACGACGCAGGCGCTCTCGCCATCTACACTGACACCACTCAATCGCGCGATTGGCCCTATCTACGAAGGCGCAACGCTGCTGCCCATGCCAGGATATGTGCGCCTGCGCAACCTCGTCGCGACGCCGCCAATGGCCACGATTACCTCCCTCGGTGGGGTCGCCTGCTTCCTCGCCCAGCATTACGGCATGAACGTCGTCGTCGCGGACGTCGGCGCGTCAGCTACAGTGCTGGCGGGGGCGACGGCGCAGGGTGAATTCGTGCCCGGCGCGCAGCCGACGATGGGTGTAGGGCCAGGCGCTGGCCATCTTCTGCGTGCGGTCGGCGCCGAGAATGTCATCCGCTGGCTGCCGTTTGCGCTAGATGAAAACAGCTTGCGTGAATATGTGCTGGGGCGCATGTTGCGGCCACACACGCTGCCCAGCACGCCACAGGAGCTAGAGATCGAACATGCCCTGGCGCGCGAGGCTATCCGCATGGCGTTGCATGCTCCCGGCTCGCGGCTGACTGGTCTGCGTCCGGTGGATGTAGCGCTGGCGACGGGTGGTGTGCTGGCGAATTCGCCAAGTCCGGCCCACGCCGCTCTCATCCTGATGGATGCGCTGCAATTACACGGCATCTCCTCGATGGCGCAAGATACCGCACGCATTGCCTCGTTGCTGGGTATGGCAGGTGTTATGGCGCCTGAGATGGCCAGCCACGTCGCGGAGATCGATGCTCTCGCTGCGCCGCTGGGTCCAGTGGTGACGGCAGGCGGCGCAGCGCCCGCAGGTGAAGTGGCAGTGCATGCGACACTCGAATTTGGCGATGGGCGAAAAGTCGCGGTCGAGGCGATGCAGGGCGCGCTCACACGCCTGCCACTTGGCCTTGGCGAGCGTGCTCTCTTCTCGCTACAACCACATGCCAGTGTGGATATTGGTCTCGGGCCGGGGCAACCTGCCCGCGCGACTGAGCCGATCGAGGGCGGCGCGCTGGGCCTGGTGATCGACGCTCGCGGTCGCCCCCTGCCACTCGCCCCTGGACGCGACGAACGCATCGCACAGGCGCGCGCGTGGCGTGCGCAACTCGGTATCGAGCAGGGAGGCATCGCATGAGCCTGAGCGCGCTCGATTATCCGCATGGTCGTCCGATGATTTCGACCATGGCAGTGCGTCGCCATCGCCTGCTGCCTCCGGGCGCCACCCCGCTGGTAACAGTCAACGAGCAGGTCAATCCCGGGCAGGCGATCGCCGAGGTGCGTGTGGATCATGGCCTGGTGACGACACTGGCGGGTCTGGCTGGCCGCGTGATCGCCGTAACGGCTGGAGAAAGTGTCGCCATCGAAGGCAGCGCCACGCTCATCAATGGCATTGTTGGCGTCGGCGGGCAGGTCGCGGGACCTCTCTATTTTCCCCCACGTGGCGAATCACTGGCGCTGATCCAGCCGCCGCCCGGGTGCATTGTGGTCTACCCCGAGCGCGCACCACTCACGCTGCTGCAACGCGCGCTGATGTCTGGCGCTGTGGGTATCATCGCTGCCAGCGCTACAGCGCTTGAGCTCGAAGCCTTCGCCCGTACAGACATGACTGCGCTGCTCGACGGCTTCGTACCTCTGGCCGCACAGCCCCCGCTCACCGTCATGCTGACGGAGGGATTGGGTGACAGCGCCATGAATCCGTATATTCTGCGCATGCTCGAACAGCGCGCTAACGATGTTGCGCTGCTAAATGGGCGCACACGGCCACGCGCGAATGTGCGACCAGAAGCGCTACTGCCCTTGCCGCTCCAGGCTATGCCCACGGCGACTCCGCTGCCCAGCGTCTTCACTGTTGGCTCGCAGGCGCGCATCACCAGCGGCCCACAGCGCGGCGTGTCAGGTCGTATCGCGCATATCTTCACACAGGCGCGGCGCACCGAGGCTGGCCAGTGGGAGATAAGCGCACTGCTGCGACTGGATGACGGCTCGACGCTTGTCGCGCCGCTGGCGTTGCTAGACACCATCGGGTAAAGGTGATCTTTTGTCATCAATCTCTTTCGTTGCAGCCGCTAGCGTGTCACTTGAACAGGTCACCGAGGCGTTCAATCTTGGCTTCCAGGCGTACCATCTCCCGATGACACAGACGCAGGACGGGCTCGCGCAGATGATACGCGAGAACGATGTCCGGCTCGAAAACTCCTTTGTCCTCTATGTGGATGAGCACATCGCCGGAGTCGGACTCGTCGGCCAGCGCGAGGCACGCGGCTGGGTTGCTGGAATGGGTGTCGCGCCAGCATGGCGCGGGCAGGGCATCGGCGGGCGCCTGCTCGAACACCTGCTCGTGCGCATGCGCGAGGTGGGACTGCATCAGGCGCAACTCGAAGTCCTCGACATCAACATGCCTGCGATCGCGCTGTATCAGCGGCTGGGATTCGTCACGCAGCGCAAGCTCGAGGTCTACCATGGCTCGCTGCGCCGCGACGGCCAGCGTCCACAGGCAGTGAACAGCCGCCCTGCGCGCATACGGGCGGTCGGCCCGCGGCTGGCCTTGCGCGAGTTTGACACTTTTCACAGCGTGGCGCCCGCCTGGCAACGCGAGCGCGCGACCATCGAGCGCGTACGCAACGCCGTGGAGGGGCTCGGCCTCTGGGACGGCGGGCGACTGCTGGCCTATGTGCTCTTCACGCGGCAAAACACCGGCTTCGCTCTGCTCGACGGCGGCGCATCCGCTGCCGAGGCCGAGGTGCGACGCGACCACATCGCGCTCTTGCTGGGCGCACTGGCCGACGCCACGCCAGACTATATCTTCCGCGTAATCAACACGCCTCCGGGCGACGCGCTGGGCGACGCGCTTGCGCTTCTGGGTTGCCCTGTCATCATCACCCAACGCGAGATGGCGCTCAGATTGGCCTGAGCCCATCACCCAATGACGTTGTGAGCACACATGACGCTCGATCAACTCGAAACATTTATCGCAGTCTCGCGTGCGCGCAGCTTTTCGCGGGCCGCGACCCTGCTCGATCTCGCGCAGCCTACCCTCAGCGGGCGTATCGCCACGCTCGAGCGAGAGATGGACGTGCGACTCTTCCATCGTCACGGCCACACCCTTGAACTCACAGAGGCTGGCCGTGCGCTCCTGCCCTATGCTGAGCGCATGTTGGCGTTGCGTTCTGAGGGTCAGCGTGAGGCGCAACGTGTTGCGCACGGCGGGCTGGGTCGCCTGACACTTGGCGTCAATCCCACGTGTGGCCAATATGTCGCCCCGCGCCTCATCGAGGCTTATGCCAAAGCGCATCCCACCGAACGCGTGTGGGTGCGCACAGAACGCAGTCCCATCCTGATGGAGACGCTATTCGACGGCGTGGTGCAGTTGGCGCTCTGCTCACTGGGGCAGATCGACCCGCGCGCAGAAGCGCTCTGGCGGTACAGCGATCCGCTGCTGCTGGTGGCCGGGCGTGAGCATCCTCTGGGGAGAGCCGGCGAGTGTGAGCGCTCCGAACTGACATGGCACACCATTATCTCCACCCGCGCGGGCCCAACCCGCTTCGGTCTGAGTAAACTCTTGACAACCGGAGTGGAGGCGCGCATCGAGGCGACGGCGGGAGAGGTGATGCGCCAATTGCTGCTCCGCGGGCTAGGTGTCACGGTCCTGCCAGCCATCGCCATCTGGGACGAGTTGAAGCGTGGCGATCTTGTCAGCGTGCGCGTGCGCGATGCGGAACTGCCGACCTATGACATCGCGCTCGCCGCGTGGCCGGGGCGCGACCTGTCGCCAGCCTCGCTCGCGTTGATCGAACTGGCGCGTTCGACTCCATTCACCGATCTGCTGGATGGATAAACGGCGCAATGTCGCGGCGGGCTAGGACTCGCCGCCCCAAATGGCACGGCAGTCGGGTATAATAACGCGACTGTCGGGAGTTGCACAGTGGGAGAGAGTTGACTGTGGCAGATTCGAAGGATCTCCGTCGCGGCGAGCGCAGTGGCGCTCTGAACAGCGCGCCAAGCGGGGCGACGGACGCTGTAGAAGAGCAGCACGAAGCGGGTACGCGCGAAGTAGATATGTATATCCGCACCTATCAGTCTCTCCTGCGCAGTTCCGGCGAGGTTGGACTCAAGGCGCTGGTGCAGGCGCATTACAATATTGACTCTGTGCTGCATCCGCAGGCGCGCGCCAGCGATCCGGATATGTCGGCGTTCATCTATACGATGCTGCGCCTGCCCACCGCAGTACTGAATTGCTCGAAGATGTTGCTGGGGCAGTCAGACGAGGTGTTCGCGCAGCACGGCTTCCAGGTGGAGCAATGGCAGGCGATCACCGCGCCCGCACGCCGGCGTAAGTGGTTCTACGACGGCAAGAATACCCTCGCCGTCTATATCGCCAGCGTCAGCGACACCGACGACATCGTGCCGACGTTGGTGGGCCTGCAGATCGAGTGGAACAAGTTTCACTGGCTGCTCAGCGCCGACCCCACGACGATGCAACTGCTCGAAAGTCGCGTGGACCGCTCATCGCCTGTCTACGCTGAGATCAGTAAGGTCGTGCGCGAGCGTCTGCATGTCAATCTCGAAGACTGGCGCCGCCTTGAAGTCATGTGGGGTGACAATCTCTGGGTGAACCTGCTGGCGATTGGCCGCGAGCGCAAGAACTTCACGATTCGAATGCTCGGCGGCTCTCACGTCGGATTCGTGCGCTCCACTCGCAAGTGGTGGGCTCCCGTCTCCAAGTTACTCGATGATGCGCGCCTCCAGCGCCGTCCGGTGTACTTTGTCTCCAGCAACACGCACAGCCTCGCGAACCTCTTTTCCGGCGTGGCGCGTCGCCGCGAAGATGAACTTACGCGGTTCGCGCTGGCAGGCGCCGATACCTTCCTGTCCGAGGAGGGGCGCAAGCTCAAAGAAGGGAAGACGCTGGGCAACTGGCAGAACTTCCTCTACTTCGCTGCCCGCGAGTACATGAAGACGCAGGCGGGGCAAGGTTTCGCGCGCAGCAGGCCCGTGGAGGAGCAAGAGCGCGGCGTCTGGCACATCGGCGCGCGACAAGGGCTGGAAATCGATGTGCAAGTCATCGATCTGTCCAAGGTACGGCCCGACGATCTCGACCCGCGCGTGCGCGTGCCAGGCGTCGAGCGGCTAGCCGACAGTCGCGGCATCATCATCAACATCGACTATCCACTGGGGATGGCGGCGTATCGTGTGCTGCGCGAAGTGCTGGAGAATCTGACACAGGTGAAGGGCGTGTACATTCTCGGCAAGGCGGCGACGCTCAACGGCAGTATCGGCGACGTGATGATCTCCAACGTCGTGCTGGACGAACACAGCCTGAACACCTACTGGCTTGACAACTGCTTCAGCGCCGCCGATGTCGCAAGCAATCTGGTCTTTGGCGCTGTCCTCGACAATCAGCGCGCTGTCTCGTCGAAGGGCACGTTCCTGCAGAACCGCGCCTACCTCGACTTCTACTATCGCGCGAACTATAGCGTGGTCGAGATGGAGTCTGGCCCATACCTCGACGCGGTGTATGAGAGCCTCTACATGACGCGCTACCCGACGGGTGAGAACATCAACTTCGCGCGGATGCCGTTCGATCTTGGCCTCATCCACTACGCCTCAGATACACCGTACACGCGCGGCAAGAATCTGGGCGCGGGCAGCCTGTCCTACTACGGCATGGACTCGACCTACGCGGCATCAATAGCAATTGCGCGGCGCATTCTCGATCACGAGCTTGGCGGTGTGCGCGGCGATGCGGTAGCGCGAGCCGAGGCTATCCGCATGCGGCGCGGCGCAGACGGTCGTGGCGCGGCGAGTGGAGCAAGGGGCTAGCTCTGCGCTCCACTCGCTTGCGACGCGGGAGGACACAGCGATGACGTTCGTTGGACGTTGGGAAGCCGTACGCGCTGCGCTTCAGCAGTCGCGGGGTAGTCGCGCGAGCGCGCTCAGTGTCGCAAGCTTCCTCAGCGCGATCAGTATTGCGAGTTTCCTCAGCGCGGTGAGCCTCTTCAGCGCTGGCAGCATCCTGAGTATCGGGAGTGTTGGCAGCGTCCTCAGCATCGGCAGCGCTGGTTCGATCCTCAGCGTCGGCGGCAAACGGCGTGGCGCCAGGCAGGTGTAGCCGCGCCGTTTGCTACGCGCTATCCCCGGGCGCGCTCACTTCGGCAGCGCGCCTGGCCCCCAGATGGTGATGGCGCCGTAGGTGTTATCCATGTACAGCAGGCGCGACCCATCAGGCGACCACGCCATAGCGATATTGCCGAAGGAAGTCGTTTGCAGTCCCGTCACGTCTGGAACTAACACCTTCAGCAAGGCGCCAGTGGACGTGTCATACAGAGAAATGGTGGTCTTGTCTTTCATGCCGCCACTAGGATTGCTTTGGTGCTGCGAGGATAAATACGCTAGAACACGACCATCAGCACGCCAGGAGAGTTGCGTTTGTCCATAGTTATTAAAGAGGCCTGCGTCCAGCGGCAACTGCGTCAACTGAGTCGCTAGCGCAAGTTGCGCCTTGTCGTGCGGCTGGAACGTAGGCGCCTTGGCGTACACCTGCTTTGTGGAAGGTGGAACGAGGCTAACGATGGTACCCACATAGGGATACAGGTAGCGACCATCGGACGATACCACCTGTCCTTGCAGGCCCCACAAGATATCCTGTGGCACAGGTGTTTCCTGACCTGTTTGATCATCGTGCTGATAGGCTATCTGCATCTGGCCGGTTTGCCAAATGGTGAAGGACTTGCCGCCATCAGGCTGGCCCACAGGGCCATCCGCCGTGGCATCCATAGGAGTGAGCGAGCCATCCGCATTCCAGCTATATGCTGTCGCCGCCGTCGGCTGCGGCACATATTCGACGACACCCTTGACCGTGTCCCAGCGTGGGGTCACCGCGCCAGATAGATGAAATGACGGATTCGGTTTGTCGAACCACAACGTCGTCTGCGCAGCGCCACTGACGTGGAGTCGCAGCAATCCATCCACTCCGGCTGGCGCGCTCGAATTCCCAGTGTTGGGTGACTGATTTGCCGGCTGAAAGATCCCCACGCCAAACAAGGTCAGCAATGACTGCCCGTCAGGCGCCCAGGTGATTCCGTTATAATTGGCGACTCCTGGCGCATGGTCAGGATTCGCCGCCCCGTTTAGGATAGCTTTGACTTCAGGCGCTCCAAAGACAGGCGTGTCTGGATGTAGCTGACTAACAAGCTTACCTGAGCGCGCATCGTAGATGGCCACCAGGGTCGACGGAAAGTCAGACACTGACCCGCCACAGTCCTGCCCAGTGCTTCCTAATAGCGCTATCCGCGTCGAATCTGGTGACCATGCGACACTCATCACACAGGTCAGGCCACTGCCCGCCATGTTGAGCCGAGTAATGGGCTTCGGCGCCGCCGTGTGGGCGCGTCCTAGCCCAAGGATATTCGCCACGACCACGCCAACGACCGCGACGACTACCAGTATCGATACGCCCGACACGAGCAATCGCCAGCGACTGCGCGGCGGTGGCGTGAAGCGCGCCGTCAGCGTTGGCGCTGGCCTCGATGGTGGCGCCGAGTCGTCTATCGTGGTTTGCTGAGATGATTGGGCCATTGCCCTCAGCGCCGCTCGCCTTGCGTCCCCGTCGCCCGCCTCGTTGCGTGCGCCCGTGTCGCCTGCGCCGCTATCCATCGCGCTGCTCCTTCGACTGTATTCACGCCCATCATCGTGGTATATCCAATGAAGCGCCAGACAAAGCACCCGCCATGACGCCTCTTGCTAGGTGAGACGTTTCAGCGGATGATTGTTTTCAGCAGACGAGCAGAACAGCGCGAGTAGGCTAGAGTTCCACGTTACGCACGGCACTATCACCAACTATGCGCCGCTTGCAGTATCGCGTGGTGGATGTCATTTCGGGAGCGCGCCCGGCCCCCAGATAGTGGCTCCGCCATAGATATTGTCGATATACAACAAGCGTGACCCATCCGGCGACCACAACAGAGTGGGATTGCTCGACACACGTGATTGCAGCCCTGACAAATCTGGAGCCAGTTGCTGTATCAGCTTGCCAGAGGCGGTATCGTAGAGCAAGATGGTAGTCGTTTCAGTTGAGCTGCCATTTGGCAGGGCCTGCATCTGCCAGACTATGTGCGCCATAACGTGTCCGTCCGCACGCCATGAGAGTTCAACGCCACTGGGAATCGTGTTGACTTTAGGCGTCGCTTGCGTCATCTGAGTTGCCAGTGCTAGCTGCGCCTGGTCGTGCGGCTGGAACGAAGGCATCCACGTTTGAACCTGCTTCGTGGAGGGTGGAACGAGGTTGGCCATACCAGTGATAAACGGATAAAGGTAGCGTCCATCCGGTGACACTGCCACAAACTGAGGGTTCCAGATGATGTCCTGGGGTACATTGGTCATTTGGCCCGATTGTCGATCAAAAGAATCGCCAGTCCGCATTTGACCAGACTGCCAGATCGTGAAGAATGTTCCGCCATCAGGCTGACCCACCGCACCATCCACCACGGCAGTGAAAGGGGTAAGCGAGCCATCTGAATTCCAACTATATGATGAAGCAGCGGCAGGCATGGGCACGAATTCGGCGACGCCCTTGACGGTATCCCAACGCAGTGTGGATTGTGAATCCACGTACGGACCGGCTTTTTCGACCCACAATGTCGTTGGCGCGCTTCCGCTGACATGCAATCGCAGCAAGCCATCCACGGGGGTTGGCGAGTTCGGATCTCCGGATTGTGGCCCCTGACCTTCCTGTAGTGACAATCCGACACTAAACAAGATCAGCAGTGACTGTCCATCAGGCGTCCAGGTACATGAGGTGTAATTGGTGAGCCCTGGCGCGTGTTCAGAATTCGCGGAACTATTCAGGAACGTCTTGACTTCTGGCGCGGCAAGGATAGTTGTATCAGGGTTTAACTTGCTGAGAAGTTTCCCTGAGTGCGCATCATAGATAGTCACAAGGGTAGAGGGATGGCTTGACACCGAGCCTCCGCAGCCACTTTCAGTGCTGCCAACGACCGCGATTCGCGTCGAGTCTGGCGACCAGGCAACTTGGCTAACGCAGGTCAACCCACTACTCGCCAGATTTAGTCGAATGGCTGTCTTTGGTGGCGACGAGTGGACGCGCCCCATCCCAAGGATATTCGCCACGACCACACCAACGACGGCGATCACTACCAGAATAGATACACCAGACACGATGGCCCTCCAGCGGCTACGCGGAGGCGGAGCGAATCGCGCGCTTAGCGAAGGCGCTGGACTCGGTGGACGTGGTGAGTTATGCTGAGCCATGCCTCGCGACGCCGCCTGACTTGCAACGCTATCGCCTATCTTATGCTGTTCACCCATGTCGCCATCCATCGCGCTTCTCCATCCTCGGTTCTTGAGCTGAACGATGTCAGTTGAGGGCGACGGCACAGAGACACAATACGCCGCGACGCCTCCTTGCTAGTTGAGACGTCGCGGCGAGTGAATATTTTCAGCGGTCGAACTGAATAGCGCGAATGGACTAGAGCTCCACGTTGCGCACGTCCATGATGCCGTCGGTATGGCGAATCTTTTCGAGCGCCTCTTCCGGCACAGCCTCGTCGAGCGAGAGCGCCATCAGCGCCTCGCCACCCGGCTGGCGCCTGCGACCCGCGGAATCGCTGAGCGCGACAGGGCCGACATCCATGTGCGCGATGTTCACGCCCGCATCGCCGAGGATAACGCCGACCTTGCCGATCATACCGGGGCGGTCGAGGTTGCGAGCGAGCAGCAGATGTCCACGGGGCGCGAAGTCGGTCAGGTAGCGATCGACCTGCACCACGCGCTCCTCACCCCAGGCCACAGTCGCCGCCAGGATATGCTTCTCAGCGCTGTCGCCATCAGGGTTGACGCTGACGGTGACGAGATTGGCGAACTGCTCGTGGGTCGTCGAGCGGCTCTCCGTTACTTCGAGTCCCCACTCTTTGGCGACCACCTGCGCGTTGACCAGATTGACGCGCGCCTCAGAGACTGGCTCCAGCAAGCCCTTGATGAGCGCCGTTGTCAGCGGGCGCGTATCGAACTGGGCAATCTCGCCCGCGACGCTGAACTCTACGCGCTTGAGCGCCACCGGATGCAACTGCGTGTAAAGGCGGCCAAGCTTCTCCACCAACGTCATCCACGGCTCCAACTGGCGCAGCGTCTCGGGCAGAATCAGCGGCGCGTTGACGGCGGCGCGTGGCGCGCCCCCACGGAAGACATCGCGCATCTGCTCAGCCACGTCCACCGCCACGCTGACCTGCGCTTCCTCTGTCGAGGCGCCCAGGTGTGGTGTTACCACGACATCGGGCCGCGCGATCAACTGCGTCAGCGTTTCCGACTTGAATGGCGGCTCGACAGTGAAGACGTCTAGCGCGGCGCCCGCGAGACGCCCTTCTTTCAGCGCGTCGAGCAGCGCCTCCTCGTCCACCACGCCACCACGCGCGCAATTGATGATACGGGCGGTTGGCTTCATTTTCGCCAACTCGTCGACGCTGATGAGGCCGCGCGTGCCAGCGTTCAGCACGGTGTGAGCCGTCACAAAGTCGGACTGCTCCAGCAGTTCGTCCATGCTGACCAGTTCCGCGTTGAGCTTGCGGGCGTTATCGGGATTCGCGTAGGGGTCATGGGCGATCAGACGCATCCCCAGGCCATTCTCGCCCGCGCGCCGCGCAACCTCAGAGCCGACTTTGCCCAATCCGATGATGCCAAGCGTCTTACCGCGCACTTCCGCGCCGACGAACTTCGAGCGCTCCCAGCGACCCTCGCGCATGGCCTCATTCGCGGCAGGGATACGACGCGCCAACGTCAGTAGCAAGGCGACGGTGTGCTCGGCGGCGGCGACGATATTGCCTGTGGGAGAGTTGACGACCACGACGCCCTGTCGGGTGGCGGCGTCAACGTCGATGTTGTCCACACCGACACCCGCGCGCGCGATGATACGCAGCTTGCCGCCCGCATTGATGGCATCCGCTGTCACCTTCGTTTCGCTGCGAACAACAAGCGCGTCATAGTCGGGGATGGCGGCGATCAGTCCCTCGGCGCCCAGGCCGGATCGCTCGTCCACCTCTGCGAAACTCCGCAGAATTTCAACGCCTTCAGCGGCGATGGGGTCGGCTACGAGAACATGCGGTCGTGGAGTGTGCTGGTCGCTCATGGGAGATAGACCTCAATCTTTGTTCTATGGAAAGGGGGTTTCACAGTCAGCGCTACAAAAGACGATGGAGCGTATGCGACGTTCGCACACGCTCCATCTAGAGTGGCGGCCATCGCTGCGCCGCGCGCGCCGCCCATCAACACGATGAACGGCGCATGCGGTTAGGCTTTGGCGGATGCGGGTACCTGATACCCAAGGGCCTTCAACTGACGCTCAAGAGCGTCCATGCAGGCGACGAGTTCTGGCTCATGCACGAAGCCCAGGTGGCCGATGCGGAAGATCTGGCCATCGAGCCGCTCCTGGCCGCCAGCCAGCACGACATTCTCGTTCTCACGCATCGCCTTGGTGATGGCCTTCGCGCTGACACCCTCAGGCGCCTTGATGGCTGTCACCGTGTTCGAGGCGACAGCGGGATTGGCGAAGAGTTCCAGCCCAAGCGCGCGGGCGCGCTCGCGGGTGAGGTCGGCGCACTTCTGGTGGCGGGCGAAGATCGCCTCACGGCCTTCAGCGCGCATCATCTCCAGCGAGACATCGAGGCCGAAGAAGATATTGACGGGTGGCGTGTAGGGGGTCTGTCCCTTTTCCTGCGCCTTGATGACCTTAGTGAAGTCCCAATAGTAGCGCGGCAGGGTCGACTTCTGGTGCGCAGCCCAGGCGCGCTGGCTCACGCCAATCATCGCCAGGCCTGGTGGAACCATCCAGCCCTTCTGTGAGCCGGTCAGCACGACGTCGAGGTCCCACGCGTCCATCTGGAGATCCACGCAGGAGAGCGAGCTTACCGCGTCAACGCAGATCAGGATGTCAGGGCGCTCAGCGCGGATGGCCCTGGCGAGCGCTTCGATGTCGTTCATCACGCCGGTCGAAGTTTCGTTCTGAGTCAGGAAGACACCACGAGCCTCAGGGAGCGCTTTGAGCGCCTCGGCCACCTGGTGCGGATCCGCCGCTTGGCCCCACTCGGTCTGCACGCGAGTCACGTTGAGGCCGAACGCTTCGGCGACCTTCGCAAAGCGATCACCGAAGACGCCAACCGGCACGGAAAGCACGGAATCGCCCGCGCTGAAGAGATTGACGACGGTAGCTTCCCAGCCGCCACTGCCAGACGAGGGATAGGTCAGGATGCTCTGGGACGTCTGGAAGAAGTGCTTGAGCTGGTCAATAACACGGCCCTGCAGTGCGGCGAATTCTGGGCCACGATGATTGATCATCGGACGGCCAAGCGCCTCGGCGACCTGTGGGGGAATAGGCGTAGGGCCTGGAATGCGGAGGTTCTGTTGCACGTCGTCTCTGCCTCTCGACTTGGCGGGTGAGATTCTTTAGACGCGCGCTAACTATACAGAAATTAGCGCGCCCAGCAGGGCATGCTGCGCCCGGCACACTGGGCGACGCCACACTGCGCCGCTATATGTTAAAAGTATATGAACTGAAGCTTCCCCATGTCAACGAGAGTGACAGAGACGTGAGATACTCCTCATGTTGATCCCTGCGATTCGTGGTAAGAACGCAAGCAATAGGTAGCCATGCGGATTTACCCTGTTGCGCGACTGACGCATGCGGGTATATACTAGATTTTGGCATTTTGTTAGGAGGATTGAGTCATGTCAGTCGCGCCACTTGTTCGGGCCGTTGAAGAGGCCAATTTCCGTGAGAACGTCGCTCGTCTGGAGCCGGGAGACACTGTTCGCGTGCACGCGAAGGTCGTCGAGGGCAACCGCGAGCGTGTCCAGGTCTTCGAGGGAATCGTCATTCGCCTGAACGGCGAGGGCGTGAACCGCTCATTCACCGTGCGCCGCATCGCGCACAACGTTGGTGTCGAGCGCAGTTTCCTGCTGCACTCTCCCCGCATTGATAAGGTCGAGGTCGTGCGCCACAACCAGGTGCGCCGCAAGAACCTCTACTACATGCGCGGTCTGCGCGGCAAGGCGGCGCGTCTCAAGGAGCGCCGAGACTAAGCATTGGTCACGGCCATCCGGGCCGTGTCTCAATTGCGCGCTACCGACATGCTCCATGTGGAGATGCACTGGCGACAACCAGGCATCTCCACATTGTCGTACCCTGCCGCGATATATCCAGTGCCGCATGGCTTCCTCTGGTAGCGCTGCATCTCCCCGCCAGCAGCCCCAATTCATACCCACAAACCTTCGAATATCATCCGATGGGTGATGTTCTTCGCCTGGTGGACTAGCGTACACTCTTCCTCGTGAAGCGGTGAATTGCTCTGGCGCGCAAATTGTGCGCGAACGCAGAGGCGAGGGAAAGGCAGGCGAATGCGACGTGCTCAACGTCTATCGCCCCATTCCACGAGATCTTTTCTCAGCGACGCCGCCTGCGCGAAATCGGCGCGCACTCCGGTTCTTCACGACATGGTATGAAGCTATCGCGGGCGTCATCATCCTCAGCATCATGACACTGCTCATTACGCCAGTCGTTGCCCGCGCGCCATGGATGCTCCTCTGGCCAGTCGCGTACCTCGCCTATATCGGCGCGATGATCGCGCTCTCACGTGCGCCTGTCTTCCGCAAGTCCGTGCGCGGAGCCGCCAATGCGCTCTCCAATCGAATCACGTGGCTGATCTATGGGCCACGTGAGATGCCGTCGATTGCGGAAGATGAGGCGAGCGATGTGCGGAATCTCCGCTGGTTCCATATCGCGCTAGCCGTCGCGCTGACTGCCGCCGCGTTCCTCTTCGTCGTTACGCTCGATCGCGCCTATCTTACCGAGGGCCTGCCACTCTCCGCCGACATAGCGAGCTGGCTGCTGTTCGTACTGCCGATGCTGCGCGTCGCGCGCTACGCCTCAGTCGTGTGGATCGTCGTACTCGGCTCGCTAGTAATTTGTTGCGACGGAGCCGCGCAGTTGTTGGCCGTGAGTGGCGCTGATGTGGCGACACTACGGGTCCTCGCACTGCACGCGTGTTGGCTCAGTCTCATCAGTCTGCTCCCCGCGATCACGCTACGCTCACTCTCCGAGCGCCGCACTGACCTCGCCAGCGCTATACAGGTAGTGCGAGCGATCACTGCGCTGCAGCCCAGCAGCGAGGAACAATTTGCCAATGAAGCCGCCGCGCTGATTGCCCAGCGGATGAGCTACGACGAAGTCAACGTGCTGCTGGCGACGTCAGAGGATGAAAACATCGGTCGCGGGCTGCGCTTTATCGGCGCCTCATCGCTCGCGGGCCGTGCACTGGTGGAGCGTCGGTATGTCGTCGAGCAGGCGCGCGGCATCACCGGGTGGGCGGCCGTGTACGGTCAGGAACGACTGGTCAATGACGTCGAACGTGACCCAGACTCCCTATACCTGCGACATCCAAGTTTCGCAAACACCAAAGCTGAGTTGGCGTTACCCCTGATATTGGGCGACAGCATCATCGGCGTGCTGGACGTACAGAGTGAACGCGCCAATACCTTTGGTGAAGATGATATCGAACTTTTGCGCGCCATCGCATTACACCTCGCACTCTCGCTCGACAATGCGCAACGGCTGACCCGCGCCCGCGGCCTCGCCGCCGTGACGCAACGCATCGCGCGTCGCCTGCTCTCGCAGCAGGACCTACGCGCCGCGCTGGCGCAGGTGGTGAATACCACGTTGGAGACGTTGCGCGCTGATTCGGTGACGCTCTATCCACATAATCCCGACAACGGTGAGATCGGCGAGCCCGTGCTAGTGGGAAGATTCACGACAAGCCCAGCGTCGGCGGCGCGTGTGGCGGCGCGTGGAGACGCGTCAGCGGTTGCACGTGCGCTGCGCGATGGGCAGCCTCGCTATAGAAACTACGCGCGCGAACGCGATAGCGAAACACATAGAGCCTATGATTTCGTGGCGCGTGATGGCGTGCAGTCCTCCGCCATATTGCCGTTGCGTGTGGGCTCTTCCGCCACCGAAACGACGGCGCTCGGCGTAATATTCGTCAACTACCACACGAGCCAGCGCTTCTCGACGGAGTACCGCGAATGGTGCGCCGCGCTAGCTGACCTTGCGGCGCTCGCCCTGCAAAGTGCGATGCTCTATCAGCAGGTAGTCGAAGACGAGCGCACGAACACGTGGATCGAACTCCACGACGGCATGGGGCAGGATGTCAGTTACGGCCGCATGCTGCTCGAGCAAGTAATAGCGACCTGGCAGAGTGAGGGCGCGCTGGCGCCTATCGATGGTGAGAAACTGGCGAACGCCCATAAGTTCATCTCCGCCTTGCAACGCCAGGTCAATTACCTCATCGAGGTCTGGCGCGAGCGCGATACGAGCGAACTGTGGCGCGCTGGACCCGGCCCCGACTCCGCACCCGCTGGCAGCCTCTTCGCTGACCTGGAGGAACACGCCGTCCTGGTGCAACGCACGCTGGAGATGAAATGCGTCGTGCGCCGCTACGGAGACGATAGCGCTCTGGCAAGCGCCCTGCGCCACGATGCGCGCATGATCGCCCGTGAAGCGGTTTACAACGCCTATCGCCACGGACGCGCGCAGGAAGTCAGCATCGAAGCGCAGGTAGACGCCGCTGAATTGCGGCTGGTCATCCGCGACAACGGCTTCGGCTTCGATACGCAACGTATCTCGACGAAGGCCCACGGCATGACGAGCATCCAGCGACGCGCCGAGCGGCACAACGGCGTTTTCACGCTCGACAGTTCGCGAACCAAAGGCGCATCCGGCACGACCGTTCAAGTAACGTTTCGCCTCCAGCCGCATGCGTCCAGCAATCATACTGGGCACGGCGTACCGGATGACGTCGTGGCTCAACACGCGGCGCAAGCCACATTCACCACCATCAGTGAAGGGAGACGGCATGGAGCCGCAAGCTGAATCGAGTCCACGTATCTCAGTGATAATCGTGGATGACGACCGCTACGCTCGTGAAGCGTTGCGGCTCTTGCTGGAAGGACCAGAGATCGAGGTCATCGCCAGTTGCGAGTCGCCCGAGGACTGCCTCGACGCGCTCACACTGCGCCCGCCACAGGTCGCGCTGGTGGATATGCAGATGCAGGGCGACCCCTACGCGGGCGTTACACTGATTGACCAGATACGCGCCTTGAGTCCCGCGACGGCCTGTATCGCGCTGACAGCAAGTGACCGACGCGGCGACCAGCTTCCCAAGGCGTTCTATGCTGGAGCGCACGGCTATTACCGGAAAGGTTATGTGCTTGGCGCGGAGTTGCCACGCATCGTCAAACGAGTGGCGGCGGGCGCCTGGGAACTAGATCCAGAGATGGCCGAACGTATCTTACGCGACAGTGAACCTACGGCATCCTCCTCCTTCACGACCTATGAGCGCGACATGCTACAGCGCATCGCCTCAGGCGCCAGCGCAGACAACCTTGCCGCGACCTACCACGAGCACGAGACGACCATCTACACCAGCATCCGAAACATCATAGGCAAAGCGCAGGCAGCCCGCAGCGCTGAGATCAATCGGCTGAGTCTGGGCCACATCGACTAGCGATCCACAACGAACGTTATTGGAGGCGAAGGTATGATTGACGGCCAGATGCGACAGGCGCCGCAGGGTCCGCTGACCGTGATGGTGGTGGAGGACGACTGGATGGCGCAGCAGGCGGTTGCGCTGCTGTTGAGCGCGAACGATATCGAACTTGTAGGTGTCTGCGCGACAATGGATGAGGCGCTCACACTCGCCGAGGAGCGCCGCCCGCAGGTCGCATTGATCGACATGCGACTGCAAGGCGACTCACGCGCAGGAGTCGAACTCATTCGCGAGATGAAGGTGACGAGTCCTGAGACGATCTGCGGTGTCATCACGGCGACCGATATGCAAGGTGACCTCTACGCCGATGCATTCCACGCTGGCGCACACGGCTACTCACGCAAGGGTGACTCACGCAACGGCGACTTGCGCGAGCTGGCGCGACGGCTAGCGGCGGGCGAGTGGGTTGTAGATAGCGACATCTCTGCGCGCTATGTCATACGAGGCGTACAAGCAGGCCAGTTCCCGGCGCGCATCCCCGGCGGCCGCGATCCACGTCTCACGGACCGCGAATTGGAAACCCTCTCGCTGGTGGCGCAACAACTCGCAACCCGCGAAATCGCCGAGCGCCTGGTGATTAGCGAAAACACCGTCAAGACGCATATCAGCCATATCATCGACAAGCTGCATGTGCAGAATCGCGATCAGGCTGTCCTCTACGCTGTCCTGAAGGGCTATCTCAATCCCACGCGCTAGCCGGTCCGGCGCCATCACCGGAAGGATGACACCTCAAGGATGATGCTGGCGGGGTGACGCCCGCCCTATCCGCTCTGCGCTCAAAAACTCACCCCTCGTGCTATATCTGGCCGCCCGCCAGCCTGTGTACAATCTCCTTGCGCGCTGGGAATGCGGCGAGGTCACGACGGCCTCCCCCCGCGATTGGGACCCAGCGTCATGACGAGAAGTTGACCACACAGGGAACAGGGAGGCTCCAGATGGACATGCTTATGCTGACCGGCATCGTGATCGCCACGATCGGCGGGATGCTGACGCTGGCCTTCCGTGTTGTGCGTCTCCCGCTCGGTGGGCAGCGCGCCCGCCAGGCGACCAACCGCGCGCAGCCGACGAACGGCCGACGCGAGCCAGCGCAAATCTTGCTCAACCATGTGACGGATGAATACAAGCGGCACACCGCAGCTCTCCGTGAAGCCAAAGACCTGCGCCGCTCGCGCAACGAACTCGAGGCGATGAGCCAACTGCTCAACGAGCGCATCAAGCACGCGGAGTCCGCGCGCACGCTCGGTCGCTACGTGCAGCCGACCTTCGGTGGTCGTATGCGCCAGTGGTTCGATCAGGCACGTCTCGATGTCTTGGCTGACACGGTGCGTCGCGAGGTGGAGGCCGTTCGCGTTCCTGCCACTCCGACGCGCCCGCTCAACGGCGAGCGCGCATTCGCGCGATTCGTCACCTGGGCGCGCGGCGGCCCGCAAACTGGCGCGCCACAGGAGTTGGTGGCGTACCACCGCAGCCAGCGGGAGCACTACCGCATCGCGCAAGTTCATGCGCGGCGCTTCGTGCAGAAGGGTCGCCAGGCCGAGGCGTTGACCCGCCTCGCCACGGAGCAGACACATCATCTGCACGTGACTCGCGATCTGAAGCGCCAGTTTCAGCCGGGGGATGGTCCCGACGGCTCTGGTGGCACAGATCCCGCGCTGAGCGCCATCTTGAACTAGGAGGTCTTTTCTATCGTCAGCGCACGTTGGGCGGGCGTCAGCGGTTGAATTGACCCGCGACCTAGAATCGCATATCGTTCCTCAAATCGCAGACTCCCACGCTGGTTCACTGGTGTGGGAGTCTGTCCGTTTGCGTCCGCTGTTTTGACGCTCGGCCCGCAACCCGCATACAATACAATTCGGTGTTCCAGTCAGGGTCATATCAGGGTCAGACATGGCGCGACGCCCCGCGCGAGGATACAGGCAAGCATGGCGAACGGTGGCGAAGTGGCGCAGGATGTGGCGCTCAGCCCTGAGGTAGCGGCGAAGTATGCCCGGCTGCGCGAGATCGTGCGGGAACTGGGCTCCGTGCTGGTGGCCTACTCTGGCGGTGTGGATAGCGCGCTGCTGCTGCAGGTGGCCAGTGATGAGCTAGGTGACCGTGCGGTGGGCGCGCTCGCATCCTCCGAAGCCTACGACGAGGAGGAGACGCGCGAGGCGCTAGCGGTGGCGCAGGCCATCGGCGCGCGAGTCGAGCAGATCGAGACGCGGGAGTTGGACGATCCGCGCTACACCGCGAACGCCGCCGACCGCTGCTACTTCTGCAAAACCGAACTCTTCGACCAACTCGCGCCGCTCGCCGAGCGACTGAACCTCGCGCACATCGCCTATGGCATGAACCGCGACGACCGAGGCGATTGGCGACCGGGGCAGCGCGCCGCTCGTGAGCGTGCCGTCGCAGCGCCACTGGATGACGCCGAGATGGGCAAGGACGACATTCGCGCGCTCGCCAAATATCTTGGCGTTCCCGTGTGGGACAAACCGGCGCTGGCCTGCTACTCTTCGCGCATCCCGTACGGCACGCCGGTCACCGTGGAGGCGCTGCGGCAGATTGGCAAGGCGGAGCGGGCGCTGCGTAAGTTGGGGCTGCGGCAGGTACGCGTGCGCCATCACGACCGCGTGGCGCGCATCGAGGTAGACCCCAGGGAGTTTGCGCGCCTGCTCGACGACACAACCCGCGCGCAGGTGGTCGCAAGCGTGCGTGAGGCAGGCTATCTGTACGTCACGCTCGACCTGGCGGGTTATCGCACCGGCTCGCTCAACGAGGCGCTGCTCCGCAAGAAGGCAGAGTAAGCGGGCAGAGCAGCCATGTAACGCCGACTGGAGAGGCTCATGGACCAGGACGCCATCATCCATTACTTGACTGAGACGTTCGCGGGACTGGATATTCTGCGGCCAACCGATGGGCCAGGCGCGGGTGATACCTTCATCTACTACGATCCGCAGCGTGACCTCGATCCGGCGCGGCGGATGCCATTCGCCACCATCGTCGTCAAAGATTACGGCGAATACGACAACGCCTCGCAGTTGGATCGTCCTGGTGTGTTTCGACTCAATATCGGCGTGGGCGCGGATACCTTTCGTCGACTCTTTGGCTATCTTCCCGCTGCCGGTACGACGGAGAGCGCCAGCTATGACTTCGCGGCGTTAGACAAGGTGATGCCGCACCCAGTCTATGCCCCGCAGTTGTGGGTGTGTGTGCTCAACCCCAGCGCGGAGACCTTCCAGAGTGTCAAGCCGCTGCTGGCCGAAGCCTACTCCATCGTCGTCAATCGGTATGCGCGGAGCCATGCTTCCCAGCAGACGGACCCCGAGTAAGAGGAATGGCAGACGGCTCCGCTGCTCCTGACTCTTGACCATCCACCGAGCAGACCGGTGAGCCCAATGGGGCATTCACCCGATGCGATGATCCGTGCCCGAGAGTGTATCCTATCTATACGGTGACTGGTCAATGGGCGCGCGAATAGCGAGCTTTCTAGTTTGCCGTCGAGCGCAAGCGATGGCGCCGTCTCACAACCGTTCATCTGACCTCTCCCTCGACACAACCCATAACTTGTCCACGCAAAAGCCGTTTGCACAGGTGTGAAGGGACGCTCATGTGAGGAGATACCGCGATGGAGGCACGAACGCAGTCTATCCAGCGGACTCAGGTGTACTGTGGGCTCTGCATCTCACGATGCGGCGCGACCGCTGTCGTCGAGGATGGCCGTTTCATCGCCCTGGAGCCCGATCCCTCACATCCGACTGGCAAGGCGCTCTGCGCGAAGGGAAGGGCCGCGCCGGAACTCGTCTATCATCCTGACCGCTTGCTCTACCCGCTGAAGCGCACCCGACCCAAGGGCGAGCCCGACCCTGGTTGGCAGCGAATTAGCTGGGACGAAGCCCTTGACCTGACCGCTGCCAAGTTGCGCGCGATTGCGCAAGAGCAGGGGCCGGAGAGCGTCGTATTCAGTGCGGCCTCACCGTCTACGTCGGCGACGGACGATGCTCTGGTCTGGATTCAGCGCCTGATGAGCGCGTTCGGCAGCCCTAACCTGTGTGGGGCAATGGAACTGTGTGGATGGGGACGCCACATGGCCACGCAGTACACCTTCGGCGCCGCTGTTCCCGGCGCATACATGCCTGACCTCGAACATGCTGGCTGCATACTGTTCTGGGGTTACAACCCAAATATCGCCCGACTCGCCCATGCGGTGGCTACCACTGAGGCGCTCAAGCGAGGAGCACGGTTGATTGTGGTCGATCCTCGGCGCGCTGGACTCGCGAACCGCGCAGACGTCTGGTTGCGCGTGCGCCCGGGGACCGACGGCGCGCTGGCGCTCGGCATCGCCCACATCATGATCGAGCGCGGCTGGTACGATCGCGATTTCATCCGCGACTGGACGAACGGGCCCTTGCTCGTGCGCATGGACAACGGACGACTGCTGAGGCAGAGTGATCTGGAAACGCAGGGTGACGCACATCAATATGTGGCCTGGAGCGAGGCGCTGAACCGCCCGATCACCTATACCCCAGCCACTGGCACCTACGAAGGAGATCATCCTGACCCGGCCCTGTTCGGCACATACACGATTGAGACGGTACATGGCACGGTGGTCTGTCGCCCGGCGTTCGACCTAACAGCCGAACTCTGCCGACAATATGCGCCGGAGCAGGTGGAGGCGATCTGTGGCATCGAGCGCGAGCAGGTAGAGACGGCAGCAAGACTGCTCTGGGAAGCGCGTCCGGTCGCCTACTACGCCTGGAGTGGCGTCGAGATGCAGTCGAGTTCCACCCAGATCGCCCGCGCAATTGCCCAACTATATGCGCTGACCGGAAGCTTCGATAGGCAGGGCGGCAATGTGATGTTCGCGGCTGTGCCCAGCGCGAACGTTGTCGGCGGCGAATTGATGGCGCCGGAGCAGCGCGGGCGAACACTGGGAATGCAGGAGCGACCGCTCGGCCCGGCCAGGGCTCAGCATGTCACTTCTGAGGAGCTGTACCGGGCGATCCTGGAGCAGCGTCCCTATCCTGTGCGAGGTCTCGTGGGGTTCGGCGCCAACCTGCTCCTCGCTCACGCCGACGGGCGGCGCGGGCGCGCGGCCCTGAAAGCCCTCGACTTCTATGTTCATACCGACCTGTTCATGACCCCAACCGCCGAAATGGCCGATATCGTACTCCCAGTGGCGAGCGCATTCGAGACTGAGGCGCTCAAGCTCGGCTTCGAGGTAAGCGCGGAGGCGCAATCGCTGGCGCAATTACGGACGCCAGTCGTGGCGGCGCGCGGCGAGGCCCGTTCTGATACCGAGATCATCTTTGATCTGGCGTGTCGACTTGGTCTCGCCGAACACTTCTGGGATGGGAACATCGAGGACGCATACCGCGCTCGACTGCGTCCCTCTGGCGTGTCGCTGGAGGAGCTACGCGAGCGACCAGGTGGGATGCTGCAGCCTCTGCAGACGCACTACCGCAAGTTCGCTGAGCCACAAGAGGACGGCCTACCACGCGGGTTCGCCACACCAACACGGAAGATCGAACTCTATTCCGAGATGATGCTGCGGCACGGCTATCCACCCCTACCCGAGTACCAAGAACCCCTGATCAGCCCGTCGTCACGGCCAGAACTGGTCGATCGGTTCCCGTTGATCCTCACCTGCGCCAAGAACACCCTGTTTTGTGAGAGCCAGCATCGGGCGATTCCGAGTTTGCGGAAGCTCTCACGCGAACCAGAGGTCGAACTGCACCCGTCGGTTGCTCGCGAACGTGGCATTGACCCCGGCGACTGGGTTCATATCGAGACGCCAGGAGGAAGTGTGCGGGCGCGCGCCAAGCTGAACAACACACTCGATCCACGCGTTGTCTGCGGCCAGCACGGCTGGTGGCAGGCGTGCGCCGAACTGAACGCGCCCGGCTATGACCCGTTCAGTTCGGCTGGAGCAAATCTCAATCTGATCATCAGCGCTGACGCAATCGACCCTGTCAGCGGCTCGGTCCCGCATCGCGCCTACCTCTGTCAGATTCGCCGCGCGGACTGACCCGCACGCGTGCAGGTGGCGCTACGACATGAGTCCGGGTTATCAAGCGTGTCAATAAATACAAGTAGCACGAGCGTCTCATGGATGCGTATGGATGCACAATATCGCGCAGCCAGCGTACCCCAGCCGCCGAATGCCATCAACGCCGCACGGTTTGCAAGTTTTGAAATAGCAATTGACCCCAGCGCCGCCCCGATGCTAGCATTTCGTTGCAGACGATGGATCGCGTGAAATCACTATAGATGGGGCTTGGCGCGCATATGGCCGAGCAGGATGGGGCGTGGGAATATGGAGTTTCGCAGGCGCGGAAGCGGTTCTGCACGGATAGCTGCGCTAGTGTTAGCTGCGATGACGCTGGTCGCGATGCTAAGCGCGCTGGTGGGCTGCGCTGGCGGTGGCAAGGACGCCACAGCCCAGCATCGGGCAAGCGCGCCTCCCACGACAACGCAAGGCAAGCTTGCTCTGCGCGTTCGGCAGTCGGTGGGCTCTGCCGCGAAGTCGGTTGACCTGACGTATGACCAGGCGAAAGCCACCGCGAACGTCACGGTCACGCTGATCTGGTCGCCCACGTGGAAAGTCCATTTCTCGCAAGCGCAGGCAGTTGCAAAAGCGGCCTGCTTCAAGACCGAAGCGGCTCTGTGGACGAGTGGGGTATCCCTGAGCACGGTGACAGTGACCGTGTTGGGGCAGGCGCTCGACGACTACGGTGAGATCATCACCGGAGCCTATGCCGCCGTCACGCTGACCAGCGCCCATGCCAGCGCAGTAAGCTGGACCACGAGCACGCCAGAAGCCGCCTGGGCGAGCTACGACGACTCCTTCCTGCGGCCCCTCTACGGCTCAGACTGGATGTATCCTCGACCGACGACTCCGCCCGCGAACCAATGACGCCGACACTCTTCTTCGCAACGTACTTTTCCGTCAGCGCTGAATAGGCCCCTCGCTTCGAAGCGGAGGGGTGAGGGTGAGGGTGAGGTCGCTTCACTGCATGCTATTCTCCAGCGACCTACGCGTCCTTGTCATGACTCCTCTCTCCGATCGAGGGAGTGAGGTCTGAAGCGCCGTCAACCCACCACATACCGCATCACCATGCGCTCGCGTCCTTCCGGCGTCACATCTGTAAAACCAGCGGCGCGGAACGTGGCGGGCGACCCCATGTAGGTATAGAGCTTGCCTGGCTCGACTGGATACCCTTCGACGATCGTCGCTCCCTGCGACTGGGCACAGGCGACGGCGGCTCGGAGCAGTCCCAGCGTCACATGCTGGCGACGCACGCGCCGATCGATGAAGAAGCAGGTAACCGACCAGACAGGATTGTCGCCTACGCGGGCAAGTGCGCGAAACCGCTCCAGCGCGCCAAGCGCTTCACGCGGAGCCACCGCGACCCAGCCGACTGGCTCGCCATCCAGATACGCCAACACGCCGACGGGTGTGTCCTCCGCGACGAGCGAATCGAGTGTCGCGACGCGGCTTTCCTTTGTCGAGCGGTTGTACGCGGAACTGGACAGCCGCCAGCGCATACACGAACAATAGCGAAACTTGCCATGCGCCTCGGAGAATCGCGCGAGGTCAGGCAGCCGCTCGCTGGTGACCGGATGATACTCGAACATCGCACTCACCCCGCGCCATGGAGTCCAGACGCCAGCATATCCGTCCCAGACCACATGCGCTCGAAGTCGCCGACCGCTTCGGCAGGACTCATGACCGTGGGCTGTGAACGGTTGTGGTCCTTCGTCGGGCGGAAACGTACGCTCACCAGTTTACCAGCGCGCCAGTAGAGGTGCAGCAGCATCCCTTCCAGCGTCTCCTCCGACCAGTCCTGGTCGAACACGAAATTGCCCATCGAATAGATGATGAGTTTGCCCTTATAGTTCTCGATGCCTTGCGTCCAGTGGGGATGGTTTCCCAGCACCATATCGGCGCCCGAGTCGATTGCGGCCCGCGCCACCTGCTGCTGATAGCCGGTCGGGTCCTTCGTATACTCGATACCCCAATGGAAGTAGGGGATGACGAGATCAGCCGACTGGCGCGCCGCGGCGAGGTCTGCGGGTAGGCGCGCCACATCGATTGGCGCCAGCCCCCAACTCGACTCCGTGGCGAATGGCCCTTGCGGCGCGATGTTGTCGTAGCCCAGAATCGCCACGCGCATGCCTTTCACGGTAGTAATCGCGGGCTTCGTCGCCTCGGCCAGCGTCTCGCCGCCGCCGCAGGTCTGAATGTGCGCCGCGTTCAGGATGTCGCGCTGATTGCGGAACACCGTCTGACCTTCGCCGTTCGCGTGGTTGTTCGCCAGCGTCACGATGTTAAATCCCGCGTAGGTCAGGCCTTCGATGCCCTGCGCGGGGCAGATGAAGGTGAACGTAGACGGGTCCGAGGGCGGCGCCACGAGGTCGGTTACCATACATTCCAGATTGGCGACGCGCAGATCGGCTGTATCAAGCTCATCTTTGATGGCGCGATAGGGGAAGAGATAGTCATTGCGGGCGCGCATCTGATTGAGCACGCCACGCCCCAGCATGATATCGCCCACGGCGACCATATCGAGCGTTTGCTGCGCGCTTGCGAAGGCAGAGCCAGCCGCCGCGCCAATCTTCGCAGGAGAAGCGCCCTCCTTCGCAAGCGCGTCCGAGACACTGAGCCGCAGCGGGAGCGCGCCCAATCCGCTTGCCGTCGCGGAGCTACGCCCCTGCGCTGGGAAAACGCCGTCCACACCAAGATGATGGATAGACCAATCAAGCGCGTCGACAGGCAGCGCGGTGACCGCGCCCCGCTGCGTGTGTAGCGCGTCGAACAGCGCGGCCAGTGTATGCGCATGTGTGACGTTTGCTGGGAGCGTGACGCCGCTCGGCAGCGGCAGTCCGGACAGCCACAGCACCTGAGTGGGCAAGCTGTACGGCGCGCCAACCGCGCTCCAGTCGCTAATCGCCCCACTGAGCAGTCCCTGCGCCTGCGCGAGCGTCAGATCTTCGACGGGGACGCGCAGGTGGCTCGCCATCGCCCAAGCGCTGGAGCCGATCACGGCGCTAGTGTGGAATCCAGCGGGCGCGGAGCCGAAGGTCAGCAGAAGGTCTGTCGCCGGAGCGAACTGAGGGGCATGTGTGACGATCTGCATTCCGGCGCTGTGCTGGAGGGTTGCGAGCACGGCGTTCGCCAGATCAGAAGGTACAGCGCCATCGGCGTAGAGCGTGGCGGAGCGGTTCAATGCGAAGGGTGCGGTGGAACGCCCTTTGGCGACACTAACCGATGAGCCACCGAATGGCGCACAACCAGCCACAGCCACCGTCGCAGCGGCGGCGATCACGAACTCGCGGCGAGTCAACGTGCTCGCCATGAGGCTGTCATCTGAGGGCTGTGATTCTGCGGTACTCTCGCTGGGCCGACTGGTCATGGGCTGCGCCTCCTCGCCCAAATCGACGCCTCGATGCGTCTCCTCTGCGATGTGCAACGGACAGCTCCGCGTGTGGGAACTATGCGGCAGCGGAAGCGCTAGGACTCGTCGCCCGTGTAGAGGGGAAGTTGGTCGAGTTCTTCGTCCGTCAACGCGACATGCGCCACGCCATCTTCAAATGAGACAATGGCGGCGGTTGGCAGCACGACATGCTGGCCATCTATGGCATCCAGGCGAATGACCAGCCCGGTAATGCGCTGGCTCTGCTCATCAGCCAGGGTGCGCTCCACCACGCCAATCTGTTCGTGCGGCTCAGTGCGCCAGACGGGGGCATGTTCAGGGATAGCGCTAGAATCTGGCGACAAATCCTGGACAATCTCTTCATTCTCAGGGCTGTACGGTGCGGCGCCAAGGCCGAAAGCCGAGGCAAGATAGTTGACCAACTCACCAACACGGAACCGTGAGCCGCTCGCCTCAATGGGCGTATCCGTGTATTGATGGCGCTCGAACAGAGGCAATTGCAGGAAGGCCGGAGCGTCAAGCGACAGATGAATGCTGCCGTCTGAGTGTACATGGGCGAGCGCGATAGGTACACTGCGATCACGCAGTTTATCGAGGCTACCCGCTTCCAGCAGTTCACTGAGATGCGAGCCAGGGTCAACGACGAGCCCAGTCACCACGAGATCAGCGCCAGTGACGACGATGCGACTGAGTTCGCCTACCTGCTTGCCATCACTGCCGTAGACATGCGCCCCAATCTTGAGCTGCTCGATCATCGCCAGTAATCCCTCCGCTCACCTGTTCGCCACGACATCCTACCGCAACGCGCGCCGCTTGCGCATGCGCTGCGCCGCCTTCACGCGATCATATGCCTCATCGTGCTCGTCGTTCTCAACGACTTGCGTTGTAGCGGCAGGCTGCGCCGTGGTGGTCGCGCGCTTGCTCTTGGCTTTCGCCGCGGCAGCCTCAGCCTCAGCAGCCGCCACGTTCGCCGCATAGCGACGCTCGGCCCGCGTGCGCGCCTTGCCGATGCCCGGAATCTGCGCGGCAGGCTGCTTGCTCCCGTTCGAAGAGGTCGCACTTCTGCCAGTCGTCTGCGCATTACGCGCTGCGGCGTTTCGCTGGACATTGAACATATCCGTCGGTAAGAGTCCGACGCGTCGCAACAGGAGCCACACGCCCAGGATGATCACCACATTCAAAATCAGGAACCAGGTAAGCCACCCAGCGCCCTTCGCGATGGGCTGCATCAAACCTAGCTTGTACTGGATGTTGAGGTAGTCCAGCCCATAGGTGAGCAACTCAGCGGTGAAAATGAAGATCACCGACCCCAGGATGAAGCGCGACGTGCCTGAGAGCGCCCCGGCCCGGCCGTTGCGTCTGCGAAACAAGCCCAGAAGGGTCTGGCCGCCTGCCTTGGATGGGGCAGCGCCATTCGTAGGCGCATTGGAACTGGTATTCGTGTCGGCCATGCTCGTCGCTCCTGGGAGATTCTAGGTTTCGGTGGGTAAGGCGTCTCTGCGCGCCTGACCCGCACCGCGCTGCATTCATCGCGCGCTCAATGGAGTATACGCCTCAGCCCACGCGAACGCCAGAGACGGCCCCGAAGCGCACATCGCACCTAATACCAATTGTGCCTCGGTCGTTGTAAATCGCGCCGCCCCATGTCCAATCCCGATACGTCCGTGCGTTGTCGGTAGCCAGGCTAAACCAAGCAAGAAGGACTGGCTATCAGGGGCGTACAGAATTCGTTGCCACCGCTCTACACGTCCGGATGGCCTCACTCACGATGAGCAAGAGCGCACCAACGAGGGCGGTCTCCCCCAGCACGATGACCGTTGCGTGCACCCACCGCGCAGGGAATATGGCGCTGCCAGACACCGCAAAGGCCGCAAGCCAGGTCAGCAGGCCAAGAAACCAACAGAGCAGCCACGCCAACGTGAGCCATCCGATGAGGGCGCTCGGTGATTTGGCGGACTTCTTGATCGGCCGTAGCGAACACGAGACAAACAGCGCGATTCCTGCCGCGAGGTACATAGCAAGGATCTGCAGATTCGACAGCATGGAACGCCCTCCCACATGCTCGCCACTCCACTGTTGTTACGGCAGGCTGCCACACATGGTACCTCGGCGGCGGCCAGTGTCGCTAGTGATGCTCCTGTGCCAGGTTGTCAGATGGTCTCCTCAGGTTCCAAGACGTGAGCTGAACGTTGTCTCGGCCCTCGTGCGCTGGCAACAGATCTAGCCGCGTGGATTCGAGACGTGAGACTCTTCCTACAACATCCCCAGCTAAACTGGTATAACACAGCTAGCGCACAGGCCTCCCCCGTGAGATTGGCGCAAAACAGCGCGAGGAGACGCCGTACATGAGAGACGCAGCAGTGTACACGCCTACTATCGCTGATCCTGGGGTAAGCGGCCCTGGTCGTTGGGCGCAGGCTCCAGGCTCGCTGGACGGAAGTTCGAGCGCAGGGTACGCCGCGGCCCCGGATTGAACTGCTCACGATTGTCGAGGACTGCCCCCTGCGAATGATATGCCCGTGACTCCGCTGGCCCGCCGCTTTGTTGCCGCACGGAATGCGCCGCTTCCGCAGGTGCGCCGCCGGACAGCGCCGCCTGCAATACGCGCAGTTCGCTGTGCAGTTCACCGGCGTTTTGATAGCGGTTGTTGAGGTCGCGGGCCATCGCCTTAGCGATGATACGCTCCAGTTCTGGCGGGGTCGAAGGCTCAGTCTGGCGAATGGGCGTCGCCGTCCCATAGAGGATAGCGTCACTCATCTCCGTCAACGACTGGCCACGATAGGGGCGCTGCCCTGTCAACATTTCATACATGCTGATGCCAAGCGCGTATACATCGGAGCGGCCATCCAGTTTGCGGCCAAGCAATTGTTCGGGGGAGACATAGTAGAGGCTGCCCACGACCGTTCCAGCCCGCGTGATGGCATCCATCCCATCAATGCGCGCCAGCCCGAAATCGAGTAATTTGACTCGACGCCAACGGTCCACCAGCATGTTCTCTGGTTTCACATCACGATGGACGAGATGTCCCTCGCGATGCGCATACGCCAGCGCGTCGGCTGCCTGCGCCGCAATCTCGATCACTTCGCCGTACGGCAGTCGCTTACGCTCGCGGAGCATGTGCCCAGCCGTCACACCAGAGAAAAACTCCATGACGAAGTAGATGTGCTGATCTTGCTTGCCCGACTCATACACACGCACGATGTTGGGATGGTTGAGTTGCGCGACCACAGTAGCTTCGCGCATGAAGCGCGTGACGAAGGTTTGATCGGCGCTTAGCGCATCGATGAGCACCTTGACGGCAAAGGGCTTGCCGCTGTGAGCCTGCTGGGCGCGATAGACAACGCCCATCGTGCCACGGCCTAGTTCGGCATCCAGTTGATAGGCGCCCAGCCTCTGACCTACAAGCGAACCCACACCAGTCCCTTTCGTCGGTTTATTGTTTCCTGCGTCCCTGACATCCGCCCGGCATGAAAGCTTGCTTGCGGCTCATTGCGCATGTTTACGAGTGCTCTACTCGTGTAACGTGGAAAGCGCCGAAAAGTTGTCACGAATTACCCGACAGGCTATCGACGCTTCCACTTTCTTCGACTACGACGACGACTCGTCTGAACTCTCATTCTTGTGGGAAACATCTTGCGTTTCCGCGCGCAACAGCTCGATCAGCGCCTGGTCGATCGGAGCGCTCTGAGCTTCGGTCGGGAAACTGCGATCACGCACCTCGCGCAGATAGGACTCGACGCCCGCGCGCATCGCAGACCCCAGATCAGCGAAACGTTTGGTATGGCGCGGTGTAAAGTCGGGGAACAAGCCCATCACATCGTGGTAGACTTGCACCTCGCCATCGCAATACGGACCCGCGCCAATGCCAATAGTCGGCACGCTGAGCCGCTCGGTGAGCAGTCGCGAGAGTTCACTTGGCACAAGTTCGAGCACAATGGCGAACACGCCCGCGTCTTCGAGCGCTGCCGCATCGGCTAACAGCGCCCGCGCGCTGCGCTCCGTCTTGCCCTGCACTTTGAACCCACCAAAAGCGTTGACCGATTGCGGCGTCAGGCCGATGTGGCCCATGACGGGAATGCCCGCGTCTACCAGCGCGCGAACACTCTCCGCGACACGCACGCCACCTTCCAGTTTGACGGCCTGCGCGCCCGATTCTTTCATGATGCGTGCCGCGTTGCGCATCGTGTCTTCTTTGCTGACCTGGAACGAGCCAAATGGCATGTCGGCGACAATCAACGCATGTTTGGCGCCGCGAACAACGGCCTGTGTGTGACGAATGATGTCCTTGACGGTGACTGGCAACGTGCTGTCGTTGCCAAGCATCACCATGCCGAGGGTATCGCCAACGAGGAGCATGGGAATGCCAGTGCTGTCGAGGATGGTGGCTGTTGGATAGTCGTAGGCCGTCAGCATGGGGATACGCTCCCCTTTGGCCTTCATCGCACGTATCTGGTCAGGTGTAACGCGAGGCATGGAAGATTGCTCCTTTGCGCTTCGTATGGTTCCACTGGCCAAATCAGAGGAACCGTCACAGCAGGCGAAACTTCTCAGGGCGCGCCACGCTCTGTTTCATCTGATGGCGCCTCTGGTAGCAGGGCGAACAATCGTTGCCATATTGTATGGCATGGCGAGCGCGCTATGCTGCGGCGCAACATCCACCGACCACCCGCAATGACATATCAGGCGAACACCTGATAGCGGAATCAGTAGCCCTGGCTGAAAATCAGGTTGACGCCAAAGATTAGGGCATGCTAATATCCGAGTAGCTAGGTCAGATTTATAACGTGGTGACCAACCACGTCAGGCAATACAGTGGCATGCCACTTGGCGGCGCCCGTCAGTAGTAGAAATGAGTCGTGCGTCATGCTCCCAGCATTCATCCTCCTCTTGCGTGAGGGGTTGGAAGCGAGTCTGGTTGTTAGCATCATGCTGGCAGCCCTCAAGCAACTCGGCCAGCGGCGCGAAGCTCGCGCCGTGTGGATCGGTGTTTCGCTTGCGGTGCTGTGCTCGGCGATCGGCGGCTATATCATCTTCCAGACGGTGCACGCATACGCCAACACAACCTTCCAGACTATCTTCGAGACGTTCACGTATTTGCTTGCGGTCGTGTTGCTGACGACGATGACGTTCTGGATGCAGCGCCACAGCCGCACGATGAAGCAAGAAATTACGGCGCGCGCCTCGGTGGCTGGCTCCAGCTTTGCGCTCGGTCTGCTGGCCTTCACGACAGTAGGACGCGAGGGACTCGAATCCGCCGTCTTTGCGCTGGCATTCGCCTTCCAGACCACGGGTGTGCTCTGGGTGACGGGCGCAACGCTGGGCGTGCTGGCATCGGTCGCGCTCTGCTGGGCAATCTATCGCATGGGCTACCGGCTCGACTTCCGCCTCTTCTTCCGCTGGATGGGCCTGATCCTTCTGGTCTTCGCGGCAGGATTGGTGGCCGACGCCATCCAGAACATGCAGGAACTTGGCTGGATCACGCTCGGTAACGCGCACATGTGGAACACTTCGCGCCTGCTGTCCGAAGATAGTATGGTCGGCGACATGGCGCACGCCTTCATCGGCTACGCGCAATCACCCACAGCGCTGCAACTACTGCTCTATGTGGCCTATCTCGCCGTCTTCGCCACCTACTTCTGGCGCATGACCCGCAAGCCACAGCCCAAGGTCGCGGCGGCGGCATCATCCACCACATCGGTCGCGCCAAGCACGCGCAGCTAGACACCCTCCAAGCGTACATCTGAGCCCCGACCAGTACTGGTCGGGGCTCGCTAGCTTTTGCACTATTTGAGCAAAGCCAACGTAGAGGGACATCGGACTAACTCTCGGACACGCCTGACGAAGCGCTTGACTTTCCACTCATGCGACGGCATTAAGTGTGATGCCGCTCTCTTGACGACATGCGTCGGCGACCGTAAGCTTGTTGCAAGCAAACAGCACGATGCGGGATGGGGCCTCGATCGGTCGGAAAGGATGCGCACCCATTATGGTGATAAGGCGATCACCGCACAATCTGCCTGGCACAGATCCTCTGCTCATTGCATATATCTTGGGCGTGATCTATCTCGTTTTGTTGTTTGTGATCCTCGGATTGATGATGGCGACCGTGACTCTCAACGCCAAGAGAGGCGGCCATCTGCCCTGGCCTCTCGCCCAATGGGCGTTCACCACTCCGCTCGGCGCGCTGGCTGTGGCAGTGGCGGGTGGTCTGGTGTGGGGGCTGCCCCTCGCGTTGGTCGTGCTGACGCGACCCATTGGTGTCTATCCTGTCGATGTGACGGAGCTGCCGCCGATCTGGTGGCCGCGACCGCTGCCGCCATGGCGTGTACCCGGCGGTGGGACGCTAGCCGACTACGTGCTCGGTCACAGCCGGTCTCAGCGCGTCTGGAGCCTGCTTGCGCTCATCTTCTCCGCGCTGTTCTTGATCGGTCTGTTTGCGGTGTTCGTCGCTGCCAGCCTATACCCCCTCAGACACATCGACAACTGTAGCGCATCGGGCTGCCCACCCAGTTTTTCCCAACTGTTGACAGGCGCGCCGGAATTCATCGGCATCACCATCATGTTGTTCAGTCAGGTTGCCCGAATAGCCCATGTGGAGCGACGCTCGGGTGTTTGGTTCCGCACGCGTGAGGCTCTCGAATTTCGCCTGGGCGCCTACATCCGTCGTCCAGGAGTCACCCGAGAGGCGGCGGCGGTGGGGCTCCAGCGATATACTCGGAGCGCGCGGAGACCTTTGGCGCGAGACGTTGTGCTCATTGCGCTCGCCATGACGCCAGCGATATTGCTGATGATCGGCGGCGAGTTGCTGGCCGCCTGGCTGTCAACGCAGTGGATTCCGGCATGAACTGCGCACGGAGCGCATAGCCCACGACCGCGGACCAACAGAAGAACCCATCCTCGCCGCGTCTCCGCGACTGGGATGGGTTCTTGTTTAGCGTGCTTGCGCTTGACACCTACGGATAGATGCCGCGCACCTGCGTCGCCTCAGCCACGCGCGAGACGGCCAGAAGATACGCCGCCAGGCGGAAGTCGCAGTTCTGCTCTTCGCGCTTGGCCTGCACAGCCGCGAAGCTGCGCGTCATGATGCTCTCAAGACGCTGGTTGATCTCGTCCTCAGCCCAGAAGAAGTGCTGCAGGTCTTGCACCCACTCGAAGTAGCTCACCGTTACGCCGCCAGCGTTCGCCAGAATGTCCGGCACAACATGGATGCCGCGATCGTGCAAGATGGCATCGGCGTCGACCGTGGTCGGACCATTGGCCGCTTCGATGATGAGCTTGGCCTGAATCTTTGAGGCGTTCTGGAAGGTGATCTGACCTTCGAGCGCCGCCGGAATCAGGATGTCGCACGGCAGTTCGAGCATCGCCTTGCCGTCCACCGTCGTCGCGCCGGGCAGGCCCTTCAGTGTGCCATGCTCCTGCGCGTAGCGCAGCGCCAGCGGCACATCGATGCCTTCCTCGTTGTGGATGCCGCCGTAGATGTCGCTGATTGCGATGATCTTGCAGCCCATCTCATGCAGCAACTTCGCGGTGATGCTACCAACGTTGCCGAAGCCCTGCACGATGACCTTCGCGCCCTTGAGTTCGATGCCGAGCACCTTGCATGCTTCGCGTGTTACGACGGAGACGCCGCGGCCGGTAGCCTCCATGCGGCCTTCGCTGCCACCGACGGAGAGGGGTTTGCCCGTCACGACGGCTGGCACCGAGTAGCCCTTGTGCATGGAATAGGTGTCCATGATCCAGGCCATGACCTGCGGGTTCGTATTCACGTCTGGCGCGGGAATGTCGCTCTCCGGCCCGATGACGCCAGCGATCTCAGTGGCGTAGCGGCGGGTCAGACGCTCTAACTCGGTGCGGCTGAGCTTGCGGGGATCAACAATCACGCCGCCCTTAGCGCCACCGAAGGGGATGTTGACGACGGCACACTTCCATGTCATCCACATGGCCAGCGCGCGCACCTCGTCGAGCGAGACATTCGAATCGAAGCGGATGCCACCCTTGGCGGGTCCGCGATTGATGTTGTGCTGAACGCGATACCCGGTGAACATCTCCACTCGGCCATCGTCCATGCGCACGGGAAAATTGACGGTAAGCTCACGCTTCGGCGCGCGAAGAATTGCGCGCAGTTCCTGGCTGAGATTCAGCCGTTCCGCGGCGGCGTCGAATTGTGCAATTGCCTCCGCGAAGGGATTCAGCGCCTTCGGTTGCTTAATCGCCACGACTACACTTCCTCCTGGTGATGACCATCATTGGTCTTGGTAGAGCCACATCGCTCTGAGCCAAATCTGGCTGACGAACCCGTTCGTTGGGTCCGCTTGGGTGAACGCGCAGACGTCCACAGGTCACTAAGTATCACAACGTATCCATGATGTTTTGCGCAAGTTAGGTAGCTAGAGCAGCAGCTACGGGAAATTTCTTGCTCTTACCCCTGTTGAGACGTATGGGTGTTCCCCAGATAACACATTGAGTGACCACCCAAACGCCCCAGGTATGGGGAGAAGTTCGGGGGATTACTTGGTTTCACTCTGGGGGAACGTCTCGCGGATCGAGTGAGAAGAATGCTGTCTGCATCTCTGTCTCCTCGATGCCGACCATGAGCCGTTCGACTGTCGCGCCAGCGCCGCGCCGCCGTAACTCATGTACGATGCGCGTCGCCAGAAGTTCCGCCAGGCGCTCTGCGGTGGCATTATCCACGTCGAGCGGTATGACGGTCCACTTTGGCATGACATAGCGAATGGGGGCGTCAGGGGCATTAGGAATGGCTGAGAGGTCGCCAGTATACTCGATCTCCCAGTCGTTGGCGTGTTCGGTGACGCGCAGGTGAGGATTCCGCAGAGGAAGCAGGAAGCGGTGATCCCACTGTTTACAGAGGCTACGCACGATATTTTTGAGGAGTACGAAATCGAGGACGTAGCTATCGGCGGTCAGTGGCCCAGCGGCCTCGACCCGAACGCCGTAGTTGTGACCGTGGAGTGGTTCACATTCACCCTCGAACGTGATAAAGTGCGCGGCGGCGAAACCGAGGTTTCCCCGCTCAATCTGAATCTTCCACGACATACAATTCTCACCCCGGGCGCATCGCCTGAGCCAGGGCAAACAGCGCTCTAGCGATACACAGCCAGCGTTCGCCGGGACTGCCGCGTCGGAGCGCCATGCTCCATCGCGTGCGAACGCCCTCAGATTATAGCACGGCTCAAACCATTCCGGCGCTAGAATGCCGGGCCAATGCTGGGCGCCGTTCACAGATGTGAGATAACATCGCATGCGCTCATGCGTCGCCGCAACCGATGTTATACTGACGGGCGTGCGACCTGCCGCAGCCGCGCAGGCACGCCTGAACCAGAGCAATGACGACGCGCCACGATGAGGTGAAGCACAGTGAAGATTGTTACATACGTTCCGGCGGGCGCCCCCGCCCATAGCGAAGGTCGCGCCGGACTGCTACACAATGACCTGATCCTCGACCTAGCCGAGCTTGGCGTCTGGGCTGGCCGCAACGGAGCCGCGACGCCGACGCTGCCTAGCACAACGCTGGCGCTACTCCAGCAGGGCGCCGAGGGCATGGCCGCCGCACGCGCCGCGCTCGATCTGGCGGCGAAGGCCCGCCCGGAAGATCTGCGCGCCGAGTCAGGGGTAGCGCATGCGGCGAGTGCGGTCAGCCTGCGCACGCCCGTGCCAAATCCGCCAACGCTCCGCGACTTCTATGCCTTCGAGCAGCACGTCAAAGCCGCCCGCGCACGCCGCAATGTCGGGATGATTCCGGAGTGGTATCAGATTCCGGTCTTCTACTTCTCGAATACCGCCGCGCTCTATGGCGACGGCGAGGCGATTCCGTATCCTCGCCTGAGTAAAGAACTCGACTTCGAACTCGAAATCGCTGCCGTCATCGGAGAGAGTGGCTCGGACATCAGCGCTGACGACGCACCACGCTACATCGCCGGATATATGGTGATGAACGACTGGAGCGCACGCGACCTCCAGCGGGCCGAGATGGTTATGAATCTGGGACCCGCCAAGGGTAAGGACTTCGCGACGTCGCTTGGCCCATGGCTCGTCACGCCGGATGAGTTGGCCGACAAGCGCATCGGCTCCGGCAAAGACGAGCGCTACGACCTGGAAATGAATGGCTCGATCAATGGCGACCATCTGACACACGCCAACTTCAAAGACCTGTACTTTTCGTTCCCGCAGATGATCGAGCGCGCCGCACAACATGTGCGCCTGCGCCCGGGCGACGTCATCGGCTCTGGCACCTGCGGGACGGGGTGCATCCTCGAACTGGGAACCGAACGCCATCGCTGGCTGCAGCCGGGCGACGTCGTCGACATGTCCATCGAGCGGCTTGGCGCGATCACCAATCGCATCGTAGCGGCGCCAGAGAAGTAGCGCACAGGCGACGCGAGCCTGGCAGAGCATGACGCCAGGCTCGCGGTCAGCCCACACGCGCAGGGTGAGGAGGACGACCACCATGCCGATGCCAACACCGCCCGGGCCAGGCGAAGAGCCAACCAACGAGGCGACTCTTTACTGCTACCACTTCCGCCGCCTGACGAACTGGTATCTCGAAGCGCTCGACACGCTGCCAGTCGAAGCGTTTAGCTGGGCGCCACCCGCACCGAACATGAATTCTCTTGCCGCGATTTGCAGTCACGCAATTTCATCCGCCGAGTGGTGGACGCTGAGTTGCGTGGGCGACGGCCCGCTAGACCGCGACCGCGACGCCGAGTTCGCCGCAGCCACTCAACCGTGGAGTGCGATGCGTGAGCGCTTCGTCGCCTGGGAGAAGCAAGTCGAGGCGTTCATATCACCGATGACGACGGAGCAATTTCAGGCGATCAGCCGGCATCCCGCAGGCGACCGCATGAACCGCCGCTGCCTGACACACACGATCGAGCATCTGGGCCTGCACCTCGGCCATGTCGAGTTGACGATTGATTGGTGGAAGGTCGCTGGAAACGCTCCCGAGGCGCTGGCATGATCGTCGACTTCCACACCCACATCTTCCCGCCGGAGATCATCGCCCAGCGCGATCGATACGCGGCGCGTGACCCGTGGTTCGCCGAACTCTACGGCGACCCACGGGCGAAGATGGCAGACGCCGACCAACTCGTCGACTCGATGGCGGAAGCCGGTGTGGATCACTCGGTCACATTCTCGTTTGGCTGGAGCGACGCTGGACTGGCGGCGGAATGCAACAGCTACGTCATCGAAGCGGTGAAGCGTCACGCGGGCAAGCTCACGGGACTTGCGGTCATCCAGCCGTTAGCCGGAGCGGGGGCGGTCGCCGAGATCGAGCGGTGCGCGCGCGGCGGCCTGGCGGGTGTAGGGGAGTTGATGCCACATGGTCAGGGCTACGCGCTGAGCGACCTCACCGTGATGGCGCCCATCGCCGAAGCCTGCCTGACGCACGGACTGTTTCTGTTGACACACGCCAGTGAGCCAGTAGGGCATCGGTATCACGGCAAGGGTAACGTGAGCCCACTCGATCTCTACACATTCATTCAGGCGTTTCCGACGCTGCGCGTGGTTGCGGCGCACTGGGGGGGCGGCTTCCCCTTCTATGAACTGATGCCCGAGGTACGCGAGGCGGCGGCCAATCTGTGGTATGACTCTGCTGCATCGGCCTATCTCTATCGGCCAGAAATCTTCGCGTCGGTCGCATCAATGTGTGGACCGCACAAGGCGCTGTGGGCAAGCGACTATCCTCTACTCTCCCAGCAACGCATGCTCGCGTATCTGCGCGCCTCTGGACTGGATGCCGCATCCCTCGCGCTGGCGGCAGGCGACTCAGCGGCTGCGTTCCTTGGCTTACCTCACGTCACACGCTAGAGCAACCCGCGCATGTACAGAAAGACCGTCGCAGCGAAGATCAACGGAGTCGCGAGGCTGATACTGCACAGCGCGACCCCAACCAGCGCTGTGTGGGGTACACGTCCGCGTGGCAATGTCGCGCCCGCGCAGCGCAAACCTATCAGCGCCAGCGGCCCACCGAGCAAGAGCATCCCAACGGGCAGCACGGTGATAGGCCCATAGTTGATGAGCAACTCACCGAACCAGTGAGTCGGTGGAACCATGACCGAGAAGAGCGTGAGCCCATCGAGGTCCAGACTGACGAAGCCAAGAATCACGCTGATCCGCGCCAGCCGAAGCGACGCATCTGGCACGCGCGCATAGCGGGCGACGGTGGCAGCGACGATGGCGCGAGTTGACGTCAAGAGTGACATAGCGGCGCCTCCCGTATGCGCGCCTGGTGAAGAGTTCGAAGCATCCGTGCCGTCTGGCTGAGTTTCCGCTCAGCCAGACGTGCATAACAGAAACGCGTCGCCGCTTCGATGTTAGAGTGAGCCAGTGGCAAACAGGACAACAAGGATCACAACGACCAGGATCAGCAGCCCAATCACCATGGGCCAGGGTGATCGACCACCCGGCGCCGCAGTGGCAGGAGCGCTGGGGGCAGCGGGTGAACTCACTGCCACCGTAGGCGTCTCCATAGGGCCTTGTGGAGTCATGACCATCTCTGGCTCAGGCGTAGGAACAGTCTGCTCGCCAGCCGCAGGAACAGGTTCAACGGCAGGCGCAGGCTCAGCCGCCACTGGCTCAGCGGCGGCTTCCACAGCAGCCGCGGGCTCAACCGGCGCCTCTGGGGCAGGAGTTGGCTCTGCAACAGGCGCTTCGGCGGCTGGCGCTTCGGGTTCGTTCACGGGCGCCTCAGAGGGGACTTCGGCGGCTGGCGCTTCGGCGACTGGTTCAGCCATCGGCTCTTCGGTTGGCGCGGATTCCTCGGCGACGGGCGCAGGCTCGGCTGCGGGCTCAACCGATTCGGCGACTGGCGCGGGTTCTGCGGCCATCGGAGTAGCCTCTTCCGCGGCGGCGACCGGAGCGGCGACTGGAGCGGCATCCGCAGCGGCGGGGGCTGCAGCAGCGGAATCGGCGACAGGGGCAGGAATCGCGCGGGGGAGACCACAACTAACGCAGTAGGCCACGTTGTCGCGATAGGCTGCCCCACAAGTCGGGCAAAGCGCTGTCTCGGCGGTCATACAATTCTCTCCTGGTACACACGTTTCTCTCGCAGTATCGCTTGCCCCCTAGTGTATACGAGCGAGCCGCCTCTGTCATGTGTCGGTGACAGGTTGGCGCACGTCCGAAACGTGTCTGTGGCGCCAACCCGCTGAAAATCATGTATTTTCTGGGCTCGCACCGCTACTGTCCGTTCGGAAAGGCTTGAGGCCATCCCAGACAAGATCGATAAACGCCTTCGTGTCGAATGGTTTCACATCCGTGAGGAACATCGCAACCAGCATATGATAGACAAGCGGCCCACTGAAGATCTCCATCACCAACTGTGTATCAGCATCTGCGCGTAGCTCACCACGAGCGCGAGCGCGGTCGATCATGTCGCTCAGCGCAGTGAAATTCGGGCTAATGCTATCAGCGAAATACACACGTGACCATTCAGGACGTCCCACGACTTCGCTGAGAATGCGCAGGGTCAGCATCTGTATCAGCGGCTCGTTCAGCATCACTTGAAGACTCGTCAGAAAGCGCTCTATATCAGAGCGCAACGACCCTGTGTCAAAGCTCCTCAACGGCGGCTTGAAGCGCGTCAATGCCTCGATGACGAGCGCGTCCTTATTTGGCCAGCGGCGGTAGATCGTCGTCTTGCTCACTCCTGCGCGCGCCGCAACCTCATCCACACTCATGCCGTGCACACCTTCTTGGGCAATCAGGTGAAGCGCGGCATCCAATATCGCCGAGTCCGCCTGAGCGTTGCGTGGACGCCCAGGCCTGCGTACGTCAGTCTCCGTCATCGGTCGCCTCTCCCGGTATTTTTACCTATTTTCACCATCCGCCAGCAATTTCGATACGACACAGTTGCATAATACCGCACCTTGAACTATGCTATTTACGAAACGACACTGTATCGTATCGTTAATGCACTAAAGTTCAGGTGAGGGACGCTGGTATGGCAAACACGAACCCGCAGACCAACTCGGGAAATCGGTACCTCATCGCGCTGGTTGCGGCGCTGGGGCTCATTCCCATTGTACTCGACACAACAATTGTCAATGTAGTGCTGACGCCCATCCGGCAGGCGCTGCATGCCGATCTCAACACGGCGCAGTGGATTCTGAGTGGCTATTTCCTTGCCAACGCCGCAGTCGTCGCGGTTGGAGGCTATCTCGCGAGCCGTTTTGGCCGCAAACGCCTGTTCATCCTTGGACTGGTCATTTTCACACTGGGCTCGACGCTATGCGCGTTGGCGCCGTCCATCGAATGGCTGATCGGTTTCCGTGTGTTGCAGGGCATTGGCGGCGGCATCATCTTGCCGCTCGGTCCAGCGATGGCTTTCGATAATTTCCCCATAGAGGAGCGCGCCAGGGCCAGCGCCATGGTGGCTGTCCCGCTGTTGGTGGCGCCCATCTTTGGCCCCATCGCCGGTGGCTATCTCAACGATACCTTCGATTGGCATAGCATCTTCTACGTCAACCTTCCCGTCGGCGTGATCGCCATTCTGGCGGCGCTCATCGTCTTCCCACGCGACTCGGCGGCGGAGAATCGCAGCGGACGTTTCGACATCATTGGCCTGACATTGTCGAGCCTCGGCATCATTGCCGTGCTCTACGCCTTCTCGCTGGTCACTCGCACGGATCCATCTACGGTGACCGCAACGAA
>DASVZC010000011.1:0-19798 GCA_036391835.1 Ktedonobacterales bacterium
TCACCCAGCGAGAGCAGCGTATCGAGTTCGGCCAGCGCCCGGGCCGTTCGTAACGTCGCCTCGCCCCACTGGCCCGCCACCTCCGCACGTAGCGCGGAGAATAGCTCCTGCTCCAGCTTGACGCTCTTCTCATGCGCGTTCAGAATCAGCGCCTCATACTCTTTGAGGTCCGGCGTGATGTAGCGTTCGCCGGTGCTCAGCGTCTGCTTGCGGATATAGCCCTCTGGTACGCGGCTCACCTGCGAGTTGGTGACTTCGAGATAGTAGCCAAAGACTTTGTTGTAGCCGACGCGCAGATTGTTAATGCCCGTGCGCTCGCGCTCCTTGCGCTCCAGGTCAGCGACCCACTGGCGACCGTTGCGCGCGGCGTCGGTCAGCGTATCGAGTTCGGGGTGGTAGCCCTGGCGAATGAAACCACCATCGCTAAGCGTCAGCGGCGGCTCGTCTACCAGCGCAGAGGCGATGAGCGTCTGCAACTCTGGCAGCGGTCGCACACCAGCGCAAACACGCGCTAACCCCTCCGGCGCATCGTGGGTAGCGGCGGCGACCTCGGCCACCGCGCGCAAGCCATTCGCGAGCGCCACCAGATCACGCGGGGTCGCGATACGCTGGAGCGCACGATTGATGAGCCGCTCGATGTCGCCTGCGCGTCCGAGCAGCGGCGTCAGGCGAGCGCGCAACGCGACGTTACCTTTCGCGGTGGCCACCGCCGCTTGGCGCTCGCGCAGGCGTGGGAGATCGAGCAGCGGCTCACCTAGCCAGCGCCGCAGCAAGCGCCCACCCATCGGGGTGCGTGTCAGATCGAGGATGCTGAGCAGCGAGCCTTTCACGCTGCCACTGCGCCCACTTTCGAAAAGTTCCAGATTGCGGCGTGTGTGCGCGTCGAGCGTCATGAAGCCGGTGACGCTGTAGGTTTCGAGTCCGGTAATCTGCGCGAGCGCGCCCCGCTGCGTCTCGTGCAGATAGGCCAGGATAGCTCCAGCCGCGCGCACCGCCAGCGGCATTGCTTCGCAGCCAAACGCTTCGAGGGAAGCGACGGCGAAATGCTCCATCAGCCGTTCGCGTGCGATGTCTTCGCGGAAGTGGCGCGCATCGTAGGGGGTGATGACCACATCGAGCCGCGCATCAACCATATCGAGCCGCCCCGCGAGCCCGTTCGACTCATCATCATCGCTGGAGGGGTACGCAGTGGTCGCGGAGTGGCCATCGTGCGCGTCGAGCGCGAGATCATCGGCGGTGTCACGCCAGCGCGCGCGCGGGCGCGGCATACGCGAAGTTCGCGCCGCCTCGATAAGCGCTTCGGCAGGCTGCACACGCGAGAGTTCCTGCGCTAGCGCCGCTTCCGGGTCACCGGCGGCGAACTGCGTACAGGCGAATTCACCTGTCGTGATGTCTACGTAGGCGATGCCAACGGCGTCACGACCGAGAGCGGCGGCGGCAAGGAAGTTGTTGCGCTTGGCCGCCAGCATCGCGGGATCTATCACCGTTCCAGGCGTCACCACGCGAATGACTTCGCGTTCCACCAACCCACGCGAGAGCGCCGGATCACTCACCTGCTCGCAGACGGCGACCCGATAACCCTTTGCGATCAGCCGCGCGATATAGCCATCAGCGGCGTGATGGGGAACGCCCGCCATGGGCGAGCGCAGGCCGCGCCCGAAGTCGCGCCCTGTCAGCGTCAGTTCCAACTCGCGGGCGCAGATTTCGGCGTCATCGTCGAACATCTCGTAGAAATCGCCCATCCGAAAGAACAGAATCGCATCGGGATGCTGGCGCTTCACGCCGAGATATTGCTGGCGGACGGGGCTGAGTTCCCGCTCGCTCTGGTGATCATTCGCATGCGCGTTGATGGTGTGGCTCCCCTGTATCCCCAACGTCCCTGGCTGACATCCCCGTCAGCGCCTCCAAGGTGGAATCCCTGTTCCCGCAGTATATCCGCCTGAGAGAACGAGTGAGGGATGGTCACGGGCGCGCATGCTGGCCGAAAGCGCCATGACAGCAGTACAAGTGGTATCGCCGGGCGCTGTTCTGCGGTACACTTGCTCTGGCGCGCTGAGGCAAGCCAGCAAGGTAGCCGCGCCGATATGGGAGCGATCAACACGACGGTGGAGGGACAATAGATGGGGCCTAACGACCCGAACTATCCGCAGCAACCCGATTTCAACCGGCAGCCGACCAACGGGCAAGGGTCCGACTATCCGACACCGCCTGAGCCGCGCTTTCCACCAAGTAGCCCGCAGTACCCTCCCTATCAGCAATATCCTCAGCAATACGGTGGGCAGCAACCATATGGACAGCAGCAATACCCTGGCGGCCCAGGCTACCCAGGCCAGCAGCCACCACGCCGCCGGAGCAACGCGGGCCTGATTGCCGGTATCATCGGTGGCGTCGTCTTGCTCTGCATCGTCGTCTGTGCCGTCGGCGTCTACGCATTCAGGAATTCCAGCGCCGCGACGAGCATCCTCACGTATGCGCACGAGACGGAAACCGCGAAGGCCGGACCTACGCCCACCGCGACGATGCTCCCCGAAAAGGTGCTCTACCAGGACTCACTCACCGACTCGCCCGATGGCTGGGCAAATGACCATAACTGCAACTTCCAGTCGGACGGCTATCACGTCGTGGGAACGTACTACTGCCTTGGTCCGGACGCAGCCAAAGCAAGCGACGTCGACATCAAGGTCACGGTAAACGCCCTCAAAACGGGCCAGAACACGGGCTACGGCATCGTCCTTCGCCACAGCGACTCGGGCAACTTCTACACCTTCGAAATCTCGCCGGATGGACAGTGGGCATTCTACAAGATCGAAAACGATAGCAACGCGACGCCGATCCAGGCCTACAAGTCCTCGACGGCGATCAAGGTGGGTACCAATACATCAAATGACTTGCGTGTCGTAGCGATCGGCGCGCACTTCACCTTCTTCGTGAATGGTCAGCAGGTGGGCGCGGCCGATGACTCCACCTACACCACTGGCCTATCAGGTGTGTCGAATGACGACACCAACACTGATAGCCAGGTGGTCTTCACGAACTTCGCGGTGCTTCAGCCCAACCCGTAGGAAGCGAGCGTTCACCGCTGCCGGGCGCGCTCCAGAATCCTGGTGAAGTAGCCAGCGATTTCTTCAGTGGTGAACGCTGCCGCGCCGTCGCCAATCGTCATCTCTGTATAGACATAGCCGGGGATGTCGGTTTGCCCAAACCATCCGACGGTGGCGACGCGTTCCTCGCGTGCGAGTTCCACACTGGCGGCGAGCAGCGCGTCAGCCTCACCACGCAGATAGAGATGCGCCATGTTCGTGTGCGGCGGATTCGGCTTGAGCAGCAGCCCATCAACGTTCGACAGCGCCTCAGCAATCTCTACCGCGCGGGTGTGATAGTCCGCGAAGCGAGACAGTCGCTCGTGCAAGCCGGCCCGCGCCGAAAGCACGTAGGGATAGAGTTGTACGAGGTTGCCGCCGTGCCGCCGCTGCCAGACGCGCGCCTCCGCGATGAACTCCGCCGAGCCAGCGAGCGCCGCGCCCGCGATGGCGCCGATGCCCTTGTAGAACGACACATAGACGCTGTCGAAAAGCTCTGCGATCTCGGCGTACTCGCGCCCATAGAAGGCCGCCGACTCCCACAGACGCGCGCCATCCATATGAGCAGCAGCGCCTCGTGACTTCGCCCACTGCACCTGCTCTTGCAGGTCTTCCCACGCGGGGAGTTGGCCGCCGATTTCCCGCTGCGGCAATTCCCACAACACGGCTGCGAGTGACTCCGGCGTCCGCAGATCATCCATCGTGATCAGCCTCTCGCGTGAGCCGAGGACAATGCCATGCAGCCCATGCAGGCGCTCGTACCCCTTCTGCTCGTGGATCTCCAGGTGGCAGGTGGGATGGAACCCGACGCAGCGACTACCCGTGCGATCGCTCCAGATACGCAGCGCAATCTGTTGGGCCATCGTGCCGCTGGGCAAGAAGACAGCAGCCTCTTTGCCCAGGAGTTCCGCCACCTCGCGTTCGAAATCGTCGATCAACGCGCCCTCGCCATAGACGTCGGGAAGCTCATCCGCTCCGGCGTGCTCAGCCAGCGCCGCGAGTTGCGCCCGCACCGGCTGCCGTGGATGCCCAAAGAGCCAGCGCTCGCATTGCGCGAAGATATGCCTGCGCTCCTCTGGCGTGAGGGATGTTGGTGGTGTCGAATGAGCCTTTGGCATATGTACGCTCGATTCCCTTCAATTCCTGACAGTGTCTCTCGCCAGTATACGCGGAACAGGCATGTGACGCTTGAAATACGCATTGACGAGCGCGACTGGTAACTATTCATACCAGATCTGGAAAAGCTGTTGGCGTATGCGTGTGATGGCGCCACAGAGAGCGACCTCACCCCTGCCCCACTCCTGGTAGGAGAGGGTCGGGGATGCGGCGCGGAGCGCCGGGTGAGGTCGGGGCGGCGCAGGGTACCTGTACGAATGACAATAACCAGACCGGATGTCGTATCACCAAGAAGTCAATCTCGGAAGAGCGTTCGGGTTGACACGAGTGCGTTGTGTCACCGGAGCTCGCAGACATAGGATAGGGCTGGCTTGTCGTTGAGCGTGAGCTCACCGACAGCGACGAATCCGTTGTGTTCAAGCACCTTGCGCGAGGCTGGATTGTCCAGCGTAACCCGTGCGCGCAGCCTGGTGAGTCCGTACGCTGTGGCGGCAAGCTCACACACCTTGCGCACCGCCGCCGTGGCCAGTCCCTGCCCTGCCGCCTTCTGCGCGATCCGGTACCCGAGTTCCGCCGACCCATCTGCCACTCCGAACAGGTTCACCCGCCCTACCACCTCGCCGCCTTCGGTCACCAGCAGGTAGAAGTAATCCGTCCCGGCTGCCTGCCACGCGAGCAGTTGCGCATGCCGCGTGTCGAACTCGGCAAAGAACTCGTCACCTCGATCCGGAATCGAAGCCGCAAAGTACGCCCGATTCTCCCGCTCGAACGCAAGCAGGGCTGACGCGTGATCGAGGCGGATCAACTGTAGGTCTGGTATGGGATGGTGGAGGTATGGCGCCGATTCCAACATGTTCCCTTTGTCTTCCTTTGATTCCGTGTGGGCGGGTTTCTCGCTCATATCCCGCCCACCGAGTAAGGAACATGCATCGCCCTTGGGCGCCGCTCGCTCGTCTCGTTCGTCCACGTACTTCTTCCATTGCGCAATGATAAAAATTCAAGTACTCAAAACAGCAAACCAGCGCTATACTACAAACTGACCTCCATACAGGATGCATGATCTATTCTCGCAATTGTCGACACAGGAGCCAGACATGATGCGAACCTGTCCACAGTGTGGCAGAATCAGTACCAGCGCCGATGCGCAGTCTTGCTATAACTGCGGCGCGCAATTCCCGCCCATGGTGAACGAGCAGGCGCCTGCTACTGGCGTGGATAATACTACCACTCCGTCCGCATACCCCTATCCACCAACCTATACGCCGCAGTCCACGGCTGGAGCGCCTACAGCGCCTAGCCAACCACCATACGGCCAACCACCATACGGCCAACCACCGTACGGGCATGGGCAACCGCCATATGGGCAACCGCCGTATGGCCAGTCACCCTATGGGCAACCAACACCCGCGCAGCCACCGTATGGGCCAGCCTACAACGCGAGTGGCTACCCTGGGGCATATGCGCCCGGCGCCGATTGGAGACCGAGCGAGACGCCAGCAGGGCCACCCTGGAGGCGCATCATTTCAGGCGTCGTTGGCATGCTTATCCTGATCGCTGTCATCGCGAGCGCATACACACAGATGCATGGGCATTCATCGTCGAGCGCCAACGGCGCCTCTACCCTGAGCGCAGATGCATACAAAACGCTGTTGAGCGACTCGCTGATGTCGAATACGCACGGATGGTCGACCGACATCGCCCACTGCTATTTCGACCAGGATGGCTATCACGTCAGAAATGGCTACATGTGCTTCGCGCCGATCGGTGTCCAGGACGATTACACACAGACAGTAACCGCTAAGCAGGTGTCTGGCTCACCAACTCAAGCGTATGGCCTCGTGCTTCGCCGTGCAAGCCAAGGAAACTACTACTTCTTCGGCATAGACGCCAACAGCGGTTGGATCTTCGAATTGGTAGTAAATGACAAGGTCACCCGTCTGCAAAACTTCACGAGAAGTTACCTCATTCAGGGTGGTCTCGATACGGAAAACACATTGTCAGTGACGGCGACAGGATCAACGTTCGACTGCTATGTCAATGGTCAGAAGTTGGGAACCATCCACGACTCCACCTTTGGCGCTGGAAAGTCTGCATTGGTGGCTCCCGGACAAATTAACGTCGCATTCACCAACTATCTCGCCAAGGTGTAAGCGAGAATCCAACGCACGCGAAGAAGCCCAAGCGCCTGGTATGAGACGCTTGGGCTTCTTGTCGGTGTATGAGATTCCGCTTAGGGGGCGTTTCCACTTGTGTCACCGTTCGCAGCGAACGTGTTCGCGTACCCGCTCAGCTCGGTCAACGGCGCACTCGATAGCGTATGTGGAGCACCCGGTTGCCTTGAATCGCCTCGTCAGGATCCTCCAACAGGTGTTGCGCGTGGACCGACCCGAAATAGCGTTTGCCGGACCCGAACACCACAGGTACGACGTCCATGCGCACCTCGTCGATCAGACCTGCGGCAAGCATCTGGCCACCGACGTCGCCAGCGGCGACCTCGACCACGCGGTCACCTGCGAGCTCCTGCGCCTTGGCCAGGGCAGCCTCAATGCCGTCGACGAAGGAGAACGGCGCCTCGGGATACCAGCCTTCGGGCCTGCCCCGGTGGGTCACGACGACGACGTGGTCGACCCCAGCCGGAGGTGTCCCGTCCCAGCCGTTCGTCATATCGAAGACGTGGCGACCGGCGATTGTCGCCCCGATCTGGTCCCAGTACGGCCGGGTATAGTCGTAGGACGTCTGCGACACCTTCAAGACGCCGCTTTCGTCCAACGGCACGTCACCGCTGAGCAACCAGTCGAACAGCGGTCCGGGCTGGTCGTTCTCGTCCGCTATGAAGCCGTCTACCGATACCGAGCTGTACATGACGACTTTGCCCACGGGGCCCTCCTCTACTTTCCTCACTGGGGTAAGGTTTGCGAGTAGTCATCCTCGCATCCTCTCACCCCGTCCATGTCAAGTTCTTAACAGGCTCTAAGCGGAGGGAAGATAGGCGTTACTGAGCGACTTGCTCGCGTCAGTCTGTCCGCTGAGTTGGCCCGACTGCTGCAAAAATGTCGCCATCGCTTGCCACTGCGTCGGGTCGGTGTAGCCCGGCTTGCTCGCATTCGGTGTGATGACTGGAATCGTCGCCTCCAGCACCTTCTGCGCGGCCGCCGCGTTCGTGGGATCACTCAACCCAGGCACGAACTGCTGGCTCAGCGACACGGTCTCCTGCGGATGCGCGATGGTATAGTTGACGCCCTTCATCGTCGCCGCGATGAACGCCTTGATGGCGGCGGAGTGCGCCGTCAACTCGCTATCCTCAGCGGCGATGCCGTTCGAGATCAGCGGCTGCGCCTTAGAGACGGGAAAGTCGCGCACCGCGAAGCCTGCCTTCTGGAACTGGATGGGCTCGTTGTTAACGTAGCCCATCACCGCATCCACTTTATTGCCCACAAGCGCTGGAACCTGCGTATACCCGATGGACTGAATCTTGACATCAGAGGACGAAAGCCCTGCCGTATGCAGCAAGTCGAGTAGCCCGATGTACGTTGCGCCGTACAGGCCCGGAACGCCGATGGTATGCCCCTTCAGGTCGGCTACCGACTGAATGGACGAACTGGCAGGCACAATCAACGTCACGGGATACTGCGTGAAGACGTTGGCGATATAGGTAACAGGCAAGCCTTTCGCTCGCGCCTGCAACACCTCATCGCCACTAGCGAAGATCAGATTCTCGCGGCCAGCGGCGAGCGCGGCAAATTCGTCCTCACCGAAATTGTGGTGACGCAGCGTCACATTCAGACCAGCCGCCTTGTAGTAGCCCTGCTGCTGCGCGGCATAGAACGGCGCGAACTGGATGTTCGGCACGTAGGTCAGCCCAATCGTCAGCGAGGTCATCCCGGAGGACGAGCCAGTGCCGCCGTTGGAGCCACAGCCAGCGAGCGCGAATGTTGTGAGCAAGAGCGCGCAGAAGGACGCCATGAGGCCAGCGCGCACGCGCTGCCCACGGTGTATGTTGATCGACATGAGCGGAATCACGCCTCCAGATAGTCGAGGAACCATTCAATGAAACGCGCAACGCCATAGAGGGCCGTAGCCAGCAGAGCGAGCGCGAAAAGTGTCGCAAAGACGAGTGGCGCATCGAAGTTGCCGCGCGCGATGGTGAGTAAACCGCCCAGACCCTGATCGCCCATCACGAACTCACCCACCACCGCTCCAGTAATGGAGAGAGTCAGGCTCGTTCGCAGGCCAGCCAGAATCGTCGGCAATGCCAGCGGCGTCTCGATGTGGCGCAACAGCGACCAGGCGCCTGCGCCATCGAGCCGCGCGGCATCCACCACCTCGTGGTCGAGCGTGCGGAATCCCAGCGTCGTGTTGACGGCGGCTGGAAAGAACACGATCAGCGCACAGAGCGCCACGACCGGCGGCGTGCCATACGGCAGCCACAGGGCAAGCAGGGGAGCCAGCGCCACAGCGGGTATCGCCTGGCTTGCGGCGAGATAGGGCTCCAGCGCGGCGGCGAGCACACGGCTCATCGCGATTGCATAGCCCAACGGCAGCGCGACGATGGCGCCCAGCGCGAAGCCAAGCAGGCTCTCGATCAGCGTCGTCGCGCCATAGTGGGCGAATAGGCCACTCTGCAGGGCGCTGACGAACGCGTGCGCTACCTGCGCGGGCGTCGGCAGGAGATAAGACGAGATTGCCCCACCCTGCACGAGAAACTGCCAGACGAGCAGGCCAATGAGCCCCAGCGCTACCGGCGAGAGAAGCGTTACCATCCGGCGCGAGAAACGGCGGGGGCGACCAGCGCGGCGACTCGCCAGAACGCGCGATGCGGCGGACGCGCCGCCGGGAGGATACTGCACACCCAGCCGCGATGTGGATGCGCTGGGTGTATCGGGCGCTGACAGAGCGCTCGACTCAAACTGTGCCATACGAACCACCTCTCTCGGCATCCACGACTGAGGGAGGCGCGCACTATGCGGGGGACCGCCCTCAGCCGAAACGCCGACCTGGGGCGACACGCAGGCGAAGACGATCACGCACGGATCACGACTCGCCATGACCAGGGTCGCGCGGATATGCGCAGAGACCCTGGCGGCTCTAGGCGAGCGCGCCAGCGTATTCGACCTTCTCCCATCCGGACTGTAACCGTCGGCTCCGGCCTCGCACCGGAATCTGCGACCACATACAGAGGTCGCTCGCGGGCTCAGCGTGCGCGCCGGGTGGCGCCCATGCCATACCGCCGGTCGGGAATCTCACCCTGCCCCGAAGGTCAACCTGAAAATTCAGTTGACGAACTGTTGTAGCGCGAAATCCGCGTGTATTGCCCTAGGCGCTCGCGGATTGTTTCGCCGCCACAGTGAAATCATACCGCTCGATGACGGGATTCGCCAAGAGCTTGTCGCACATCTGGCGCACTGTCTCCTCGGCGCCAGCCTGATCAGCCGCGTTGAGCGTCACTTCCAGATATTTGCCAACGCGCACGCCAGTGACGTCGGAGTAGCCGAGCTGCTGCAGGCCATGCAGCGCCGCCTCGCCTTGAGGATCGAGCACGACCGGCTTGAGGGTCACGTGAATGCGCGCGAGCCAGGCCGTAGCCGCTGGCGCCGCATGTCCGGCGTCTTGCATGAAATCGCTCACTTTCTTCGAAATTACAGGCGCTCGCCACGCGCCGCGCGACATTCATCGCATTGGCAGGTAGCGCGCAGCCGCTCATAGGTATAGATGCCGGTCTTGTGGCCATCGCCCCAGACGGGAGTCAAACCATAGCGACCGATAGGCTGGAGTTCGTAGAGTGTGACCTGCTGCTCGGTGAATTGCGTATGCTCGTCCACACTGCCCTTCTGGCCGCCCTCGCCCGCGCACCACGCGCACGGGCATCCGCGGCGCAGCGCCTCGTAGCCGTGAATGCTGGCGTGGCCATCTGACCAGTCGATCAGCAGACGCCGACCCTCTTCATCCATCGTGTAGGAGAGCGGCAGGGTATCGTTCGGTAATCGCATGCGAAGTATCCCGGCTGATATACCGGAACTGGTCCGGCGACGCGCCGCGACCTGCTCAGCCTTCAATCGCTGGGTCGAGCGCGCTTTCTGCCAGTATACCCCCAGTCGCGGGCGCCACGTCTTTTCCGGTCGTTGACCACACCCAACGTCCGCCGAGCAGCGCCGCCATGCAGATGGTCAGCGTACCGATTCCGCAGAGGATATTGGCCGAGATCCACGGCTCGATCCACCCATCGTAGTTGTTCGCTTCCAGGCCATATTCGGAGATCACCGCGCAGGCCGTGACACCCAACGGAGCCAGCCAGAGCGACGCCCACGCCAGCCACCGTCCGAAGGTCGCCTTCGACTGGAGCGCGCCAGCGCGTGGCATCGCCGCCAGCGCCCACACCGTCGCGAATAGCGCGCTTTCGAGGAAATAGTATGGCCAGAGCGTCTTGATGAGCAGGGCGAAACAGAAACTCGCCACCGTCAGCAGACCATAGATATCGGGAATGTTGAGGTCGAGGTCGCTGCGTACAAGATGGGCGATCAGAATGAGCAGTATCGCCACCATCAGCGTGACTATAGCGTCAAGATGCTGCGCCACAGCGAGAAATATGTCAGCATTGCTGAGGCTCCACAGGTCACCACCACCAACCGGCAGCGCGCCTCGGAATGTAAAGAGCGAGAAGATCACGTCGCGGCCGTCGGCCAACAGGAATGGCGCAAGACCGAGCGTCAACGCGCCCACCGTCGCCGTGGCCGTCAACAGCGCGCCTCGCCAACGGCGATAGACCAGCAGTGTCAAAAGCAGCGCCAACACGATCAGCGAGGCGTCACTGCGTGCGAGCAGGGCAAGCCCGAGCAGCGCGCCACTGCGCAGGTAGCGCCCGTCGGCCATCAGGCGGGTAGCGGCGAGCGCCAGCCAGACGACCATAGTCTGCTCGATATGACCGTAGTAGAGCGCGTCGAGCCAGAGCAGCGGCGTGAAGATGATGGGGAGATAGAGCAACGCCCGCGCGATCCCCACCAGCGGCGGGCCGAATCGGTCTACAGCGCGAGCCGCTTCCCAGCCAACCAGCAGCGGAAACGGCGCACAGACCGCAAACACCAGCATGCGCCGCAGGTACGGATCGCCCAGCCACCCACGCACATGCGCCAGCCAGGCCGCGAACGTCAGCGGAATCAGGCTCAACGGGCCGTTCGCGTTGGGATAGATGCCGACGCGCAGAGAATAGACGTAGAGTGGGCGCCCCTGCACGGCGATCTTCGCGGCAGGCAGGAAGAAGATATCGAGGTCGGTGGGATTCACCTTATCGAAGGCAGTGGCAGCCCAGATCAGGTAGTAGACGGCCACTCCCAGCGCGAGCAGCACACGCCAACGCCAACGCAACTGGAAGAAGCCGCGTTTCGCTGGTATCGGCGCCGCTTCGGTGGGCGCGGCGGGCGCTTGTGGCTCTGCGACCTCCATCGCATCCCTTTCTGAACGTACCTGCTGCAACTCGTCTCTACCCATTCATTACGCTTCACGGGCTCCGATGTCACTCCGCCAGCGCGCGGCCTCGAAGCGAACGCGCTCGATATTGGCGTAGACGCGATTGCGTGCCTCGATCACGGATGCGCCGTGCGCCACCAGCGTCAGAGCGCGCCCACCCGAGGTAACGAGTCTGCCGTCCGCCTCGTGTGTAGTTCCAGCGTGGAACACGAGAATGTCATCATCCAGCGTATCGAGTCCGGTGATGACCTTGCCCTTCTTATATGGGCCTGGATAGCCACCTGACGCGACTACTACGCCGCATGTCGCCTCGTCCGTCCATTCTGGCGCGGGGACACTGTCGAGCCGCCCATGCGCAACGGCAGCGCAGAGGTCGAGCAGGTCGCTCTTGAGGCGCGGCAAGACCACCTGCGTCTCCGGGTCGCCAAACCGGCAGTTGAACTCGACAACCTTCGGACCGTCGCGAGTGATCATCAACCCGGCGTAGAGCAGGCCACGGAATGGCGCGCCCTCCTCCGCCATCGCCGCGACAGTTGGCCGCAGGATGCGCCGCTCGATCTCGGCGAGCAACTCGGGCGTAGCGAACTTCGGCGACGAGTAGGCGCCCATGCCGCCCGTGTTCGGCCCCCGGTCACCGTCGAATGCGCGCTTGTAATCACATGCGGGAGCCAGCGGCGCGACCCGTTCGCCATCGGTCAATGCGAAGAGCGAGAGTTCGACACCCTCCATGAATTCTTCGAGCAGCACGCTTGCCCCGGCCATGCCAAGCGTCGCGTCGCGCATCATCTCATCGAGCGCACGCTGAGCGTCACGCTCATCCTGGGCAATGATCACTCCTTTGCCCGCCGCGAGGCCATCTGCCTTCACTACTACTGGGAAGGCGCCGCCCGTCTCTGCGCGCCGCTGTACCCACGCGCTCGCTGCGGCATAGTCGGTGAACTGCGCGGCGTCTGCGGTCGGCACGCCAGCGCGCTGCATCAGCGCCTTCGACCACAGTTTGCTACCCTCGATACGAGCGGCGGCGGCTGATGGCCCAAAGACTGGCAACCCGCGCTCCAAAAACACATCAGCGATTCCGGCGCACAGCGGGTCTTCTGGCCCGATGATCGTCAGGTCGATTGCGTTGTCCATGGCCCAGTCGGCGCATGCGCTGGAATCCTTCGGATCGAGCGGCACGTTCTCGGCGATGGCCGCCGTGCCGCCGTTGCCGGGCGCGCAATAGAGTCTGCTGAGGTCGGGCGAACGGCTGAGCGCCCAGCAGAGGGTGTGCTCACGCGCCCCTGAGCCGATGACCAATACTCGCATGTCGTTCTCCCAGTCTTGTCTTTATCTCGGCAGATGGTCGGCGCTACCAGTTGGGTAGACGTTTGAGCGCGGGCGGCTGCATCATCGGCAGATAGTGGAAGGCTTCGGCGTACTCCACGCCGATCTGCTGGCCAACGGCGCGGGCGCGCTCACGGATGCGCTCGGCGAGCCCCTCAGACTTGGCTTGGCTGGTGTGCGCCAGAATTGCCGCGATCTTGAGTTCCATCGTCTCCGTGATGTCCACATAATAGTTCGGATTGTCGGTGGCGAAGAAATAGACGTTGTGGACACGATGCTCGGTGAGACCGTTCGTCAGCTGGTCGGGATAATACATGTGGTCGCGTGCGGCGGCTACGGCGTCGAGCGTCGTCTGGCCAACGGCGCGATGGTCGGGGTGAATCTGGTAGCGCTGCCATGGATCGAACGTCAGCACGACATCCGGCTTCCCTTCGCGAATGACCTTGGCAATCTCGCGGCGGAAGGGGATATTCACCTCTACCTCGCCATCATGATGCCGCAGGAAGGTGACTTCCTCCACGCCCAGAATCTTCGCGGCGGCGTGCTGCTCAGCCTCGCGGGTAGTCGCTAACTGCTCGGGCGTGGCGTTGCGGTCGTCGCTCCCTTTGTCGCCGCTCGTGGCCAGCACATAGTGCGCGCGATATCCACTATGGACGAAGCGAGCGATGGTTCCAGAGCAAATGAACTCGGCGTCATCAGGATGCGCGAAGATCGCCATGACACGGGGTCTGGTATCATGCTGCGTAGCGGTCATGCTAGGAATATCCTCCAACGGGGGTGATTGGTTATCGGCGCTACTGGCTCAGAGATGCCATGCGTTGCCAGCATACCAGCCTGAATGATGACGCGGCAAGCGACGAGACGCGGCAATGATCGCGCAGAGATGAGGATAAGCGTGAGCGACAACGCATACGATACTCTCGCAGGACGGATGAACTCAGGCGACGCGGGCGCCCCACAGCGTCGAATGGCGCGAGCAGACCTGCACCTGCACACCAACCTTGGCGATGGCACGGCCAGCCCGCAGCGTGTGCTGGATGTCGCCCGCCAGCGCAACCTCCAGGTCATCGCAGTCACAGACCACGACCACCTCGAAGGCGCCAAACGCCTGCAAGATCTGATGGATCGCGAGCATGTCACCGACATCAAGCTCATCTGGGGAGTCGAGGTGACCACACGCGACGGACACTTCCTCGCCCTGTTCATTCGCAAAGCGCCGCGTATGTTGCTGCGGGTGGAGGAGTCCATCGAGTTGATCAAAGACCAGGGTGGCCTCTGCGTCATTCCACATCCGCTGGGACGACTGGTGCCAAGCCTCAGCCGTCGCAAGATCGACGAACTGCTCAACCGGGGCTACCCCATCGACGCTATCGAACTGTACAACCCCTCGCCCGCGAACTCCGCGATGCGCGAAGAAGTACGCCGACTAAATCAGCAATGGGGATTGGCCGCGACGGGCAGCAGCGACGCCCACTTCTGGCAGCATATCGGCGCGGGCTACACGCTCTTCCCCGGCGAGACGGCGGAGGACGTGCGGCAGGCTATCCTCAATAACACCACCCGCGATGGCGGCTGGGAGGCAAAGCCCGAGCGCCTGCCCATTTCGGCCTACGTGGCGCAAAACGTCTGGTCGCTCATCATTGATCCACCGCGCAAGATCAGCCGCATGCTGCTCCACGGTGGCGACAAGTAGCGCGCCTTGACCATGCCTGCGCGGCGGGCATACAATCGCCAGAGACGCTGCAGTGGCGCGGCGTTGATTCCATGCCACTTCAGGCATGTTCCAGGCGGGAAGGACGCATAGGCGATGGCGAGCGACGAGGCAGCGGCAGGCTCCCTCTTGCTGACAATCGACGTGAGCAATACGGGCATCAAATATGGCCTCTATCCATGTGCTGGTGGGCCACTGGTCGCGCGCTGGCGCATCGCCACCGTGCGCGAAAAAACCACTGACGAATACGCCATGCTGTTGGCGCAACTCTGCGCCCACGCTGGCGTCAAACTATCGCAGATCGCCGATGTCATCATGGCCAGCGTCACGCCACCGCTCACTCCCGTCTTTCAAGAACTGGCGACGAGCTATCTGAAACGCGAAGCCATCGTCATCTCGCATGAATCGCCGATTGGCGTGCCGCTGCTGGTAGACAATCCCTGGGAGACCGGCGCTGACCGCATGATCAGCGCGCTCGCGGCGCATGAACTCTATGGCGGACCGGCCATCGTCATCCAGTTTGGCACCGCCACCAGCTTCGACTGCGTCTCGCCCGAGGGCGCATTCCTGGGCGGCGCCATCGCTCCCGGCCTGGGCATCTCGGCCAACGCGCTGGCCAGCGCCGCCTCACGCCTGTATCAGGTGGAACTGGCGCCGCCGCCCGCCGCACTCGGCAAGAATACCGCGCACAGCATGCAGTCGGGCATCGTCTTTGGGCATGTCGGACTGGTCGAAGGGCTGGTCGCGCGGCTTCGCTTGGAATTGCCAAACGGCGAACAGGCGAAGGTCATCGCGCATGGGGGATTGGCCGACCTGATGGCCCGGGTGACACCATGCATCGACATCGTGGACGCCAACCTCATCCTCGCTGGCCTGCGCATCGCCTATCATCGGCTGCGCGGCGGCGAAACGACAACCCAGCGGCGAACGTCAGCGCCACGGCAGCGGCACACTGGCGCAAATGGCGCGCGAGCGCAGTAGCACGAATAGCAGGGAGCGCGACCGTGGGTAACATCGCTGACCTCCGCCACGAATATATGCTGCGCGGCCTCGACGAATCCGAGGTGGACGCCGACCCATTCCGCCAGTTTCACGTCTGGTTCGAAGCCGCCGTCGCCGCCGAACATCCCGAGCCAAACGCGATGACCGTCGCCACCGCCACGCCCGACGGCGTGCCCTCCGCCCGCATGACGCTGCTCAAAGGGGTCGACGAGCGCGGCTTCATCTTTTACACCAACTACGAGAGCCGCAAAGGCAGAGAACTCGCGGCGAATCCACAGGCTGCGCTGATCCTCTTCTGGGTGCTGCTAGAGCGACAGGTGCGCATCGAAGGGCATGTTGAGCGCGTCGAACCCGAGCTCTCCGATGCTTACTTTCACAGCCGACCCACTGGCAGCCAGCTAGGGTCAGCAATCTCGCCGCAGAGCCAGGTGATCGCGAGTCGAGAAGTCCTCGAACAGCGCTATGCCGACCTCGAACGGACGTATGCGAATGGCGAGATTCCACGGCCACCACACTGGGGCGGATTCCGCGTCATCCCAGATGTGATCGAGTTCTGGCAGGGGCGACAGAGCCGCCTGCACGACCGTCTACGCTACACCCGCAACCCCAACGACGGGACGTGGCGCATCGAGCGACTGGCGCCGTAGCGCGTCGCCTATCTACCTCACTGAATCACCTTCAACCACAGGAGCACAGCAGCATGACCGACTCCTCCACACGCTCGACGTCGCAACGCCAGCCCATCACGCCTGAGATGAGCGCCTCGTTGCGCCTTCCTGAGGAACTCGCGCTCTCGCCAGATGGCAAGCGCGTCGCCTACACGTTGGCGGAACGGGAGCCAGGCCAACCGCGTCGTCGTCTGAGCGTGCGAGTGGCGCAGGTGGACAGCCTTGAAGGCGCAGAGGGCACACAGATACTCTCCGCCAGCGACAAAAACGACTTCGGAGCCGTCTGGTCGCCGGACGGCGCGTGGCTTGCCTTCCTGTCGAATCGCGACGAGAAGGGTGGCCACGACAAAGCGCAGGTCTATGTCATGCCAGCGGCGGGTGGCGCGGCGCGACGTCTCTGCGCGATGCCAAACGGAGCCAATGCGCTCGCATGGTCACCTGATAGCAGGCGCCTGGCGTTCACCTCACTCGAAGGTCCAGAGCCTTCGGTTGATCCCATCGTCGTTACGCCCGGTCGCCACACGCGCCTGTGGACCGTCCCCCTGGGCGGCGGCCAGCCTTTGTCAGTCACGCCTGATAATCTCACCGTCTGGGACTTCGCGTGGTCGCCCGATGGCGCGCAGTTCGCGCTCTATTTTGGTGATGGTCCCGACGAGACAGACTGGTACCGCGGGCAGGTCGGCGTCGTTTCAAGCAGTGGCGGAGCCGTGCGCCAACTCACTAATCTCACCCCGCAGGCATCGGCGCTGGCGTGGTCACCCGATAGCGCACAGATCGCGTTCGTCTCCGGCGAGTGGAGTGATCGCGGGCTAGTCGGTGGCGATGTCTATGTCGTGCCTGCCGCTGGCGGCGAAGCTCGCAACCTGACGCCCGGCGTCGAATTTAGCCCGAGTTGGGTGCAATGGGAGCCGAGCGGTAAGCGCCTGCTCTATGCTGGCTGGGACGGCATTGCCAGCCAGATCGGTTGGCTCGACGCGGAGACTGGCGCGCTCAGCCCACTCGCGCGCGATGTGGCGCTGGCCGATCATGGGCAGCCACGCCTGAGCGCCACCGCCGATGGCCGAACGTTCGCCGCACTCATCAGCAATCCGCAGCATCCCACTGAGGTGTACGTGGGCTCCCTCGGTGAGAGCAATGACATCACCTGGCGCCGCCTGACCCGGCTCAATCCCCTCGCCGAGGAGACGTGGGCGCGTGTGCCATCGCAGGCTCTGACCTATGCAGGCGCCGATGGCTGGGAGATGCAGGCGCTCTACACACCGCCGCTCCATCACGAAGGGCCGGGCGCGCCTCCGCTGCTGCTCGTTGTGCATGGTGGCCCGACCTCAGCTTATCGCGACGACTGGGGCGGCTGGATCGTCCAGGCGTTCGCGTCCGCTGGCATCGCCACGCTGCGTGTCAACCCGCGCGGCAGCATAGGCCGAGGTGTCGCGTTCGCCGATGCGGTGCTGGGTGACATGGGCGGCAAAGACTATCACGATCTGATGCTAGGCGTGGATGCAGTGGTTGCGCGCGGCCTGGCCGACCCCGAGCGGCTTGGGATTACGGGCTGGAGCTATGGCGGCTTCATGACCGCATGGGCGATCACGCAGACCACGCGCTTCAAGGCGGCAATGGTTGGCGCTGGCGTCACGGACTTCCACAGCTTCCACGCGCAAACCAACATTCAGGATTGGGATGTACGCTTCCTGAAGGCGACGCCCAACGAGCAGCCAGAGGTCTATCGCGAGCGGTCAGCCATCACCTTCGCCCAGCGAGTGACCACGCCCACACTCATCATCCACGGCGAGAAAGACCCCTGCGTGCCAGTGAATCAGGCCTACGCCTTATATCACGCGCTACGCGAGCAGGGTGTGCCTGTCGAGCTAGCGGTCTATCCGCGTGAGGGTCACGGCTTCGTCGAGCGCGACCACATCGCCGACTACATCACTCGCACCATCCGCTGGATGAAGAATTACCTGAACGTGTGATTTATTTGGTGGCTGCCTTCGGATGAGGGTAGCCACCAACTCCGCATCTGCGCCTCGACGGCGTTCTGCCACAACAGACGCCCGCATGGCCACCTGGCGGCGCCCGTAATGAGCCCGCGCAGATGGGCTTCGCAGCTGCAGGCCCCACGAGGCGCGGTTTTGACCGCCAGCCAACAACTTTCCCTCTTGACACCCCCATTTCAGCCACATATACTTTGACCGTTCAAAATGTTTTGAACGAGCAATCCAGACTGAAAGATCAGTTCTAATGGATGGGATTCCTGAGAGCTACAGCGTCGAGACGATCGAGCAGTTGCGCGGCGTCGCGGACCCGCTGCGCATCCGCATCTTTGAGGCGTTGACGCAGCGAGCGATGACCGCCACGCAAGTAGGCGAGGAGCTTGGGCTGCCCGCGCCCAAGGCCCACTATCATGTGCGCGAGTTGGAACGATTGGGGCTGGTCAAGCTCGTCGAGACACGTGAACGTGGCGGCATTCTCGAAAAATACTATCGCGCCGTCGCCCGAAACTTGATAGCTCCGTCACAACTGCTGCAGTCCGCTGAGCCGAACGAGGTGGTCGCAGCCATCAATGAGATCTTCAGCAACCTGGGGCAGAGTCTCCTGACAGCCATGTCGCACCTCGCCAATGCCACATCCGAGGAAGTCTCCAACGCACTTGTCGGCGTGGACGGTATCACTGTATGGATGACGCCCGAGGAAGGGCGACAAGCGCTCAAGTCCGTCGAAGATACCTTCGAGCCATTCCGCGCACGCCGTGGTATCCCTGGCGAGCGTGAAGTCCGCTTTACGACCGTTACCTTCGACACTCAACTCGCATCGCCCGATGAGGGCGAGACACCCAAGCAGGGCAAGGCGGCGCCCATGCAGGCCACGCCGCGCCAGCGTGTGCGTCCCGTCTGGGTCGTGGGGATGGTGGTCTATACCCGCAGCGAGCTAGAGGAGGTCGTCGCCGCAGGTGAGCAACTTGACATCAACGTCACCGGCTATCTGTCATTCAGCGACAACGTGTCGCCAGATCTCGTCAATCGCGCCGTCGCCCGGCTCCACTATCGTGGTGTCATCAACGCGAAGGCCGATGTACGCGAGGCGCTACGGTCTAAGGAACATTGAGAGGACTGGAGCGCGCTAACAAACCCAACATTCGACAATGTTGAGAATGGAGAGAGCGAACAAAGAAACGCGCGTGAAGAGGTTGCAGCCTCCGCACGCGCACCCTCCATCCGCTCGGATCGCCCAAGAGTACAGGCCAGGAGCAACAAGGGAGAGTCGTTATGGATACTACCACAACCCTTACCCAGCGCAACCCGACCAAACTAGTCGCGAACCGCAATTTCGTTCTTCTCATGATCGGACAGGCGGTGTCGTTCACTGGCGACATGATGTTCACTACCACGCTCGTCATCTGGATCGCTCTCAAGCTGGCGGCGCATCAGTCGTGGTCGCCT